>JAUNAE010000579.1 GCA_030527765.1 Eubacteriales bacterium | reverse complement strand
GTAATTGTCAATTCAGGCGGCATGAGTACCCACTATCATGCCAGAAGCCTCATTTAATTCAATATTTACTGAAAGAGAGCGTTGAATATGCGCATATGCAGATTCCTGCAGACGAAGAAGAACAGAAACAGCTGCTTCGTGCTCTCTTCAATATCCGGATGCCGCAGGAGGTGCCGGAGGAATTCCTTCAGATCCAGGATGCATATCTGCAGGAAGAGAACCGTAGAAAAGGAATTGTCGATTACAAAGACCTGCTGCCTGTGCAAGAAGGTATTTATCTCTGGCAGGGAGATATCAGTTCCCTGAAATGCGGAGCCATTGTCAATGCGGCCAATTCACAGATGCTTGGCTGCTTCCGCCCCAATCATAACTGTATCGATAACTCGCTACTAGTCTGAATCACACAAATGAGCCTTCGGTATATAACATACTGAAAGGTAAAAGTTTATTGCATTTACTTTTTGACCTCCCAAAAGTAGATGAGGAAGAAGCAGACCCAAAAACACAGATGGAGTACTACAGAGAGCTTAGAGGGATGACAAAAGAGACTCTCGCAGAAAAGATGGGTATTTCCTTTGAAGAGGTCTGCAACTATGAAAAGGGATTTAATCCAATTTATTTTGAGACAGCTCAAAAGTTAGGGGAGGTTCTGTCAGCGGATCCAATGTTATTTACAGATGAACATACATGGTTCTGCAGATTGGGATATGGTAAGAGAATTGCCAGAATTCGAAACGAGTACAAATTAAACCAAGAGGAGTTCTCGGAGCTGATTGGAATGAGCAGAACAGCAGTAAGTATGTGGGAAGCTGAAATCAGACATGTTCGCCCGAGCTATGAGAATTACTTGAAACTCAAAGAACTTGCAGCCGCAAAAAACATTGATATCAAATTACTTGCTGATGATATTGATGCATATCCTGATAAATATGAGCAGTTCGTTGCAAAGGATTGTGCAAAGAAGATTCGATATATCCGTTCTCACTACAAAATGCTGCAACGAGAATTTGCTGAATTACTCGGTTGTGTTACAAATGGTGCAGTTACAGGTTGGGAATTAGGTAAAACAGTTCCATTACGAGGTGCCTACGAAAGAATTGAAGATGCAGCAACAAAGATAGGAATTGATTTAGAAAAGTTAAACCAAGATCCTGAGTATTATGAAAGTGACTATTTGAGATTTATCAAAAGTGATGTAAACAAAAAAATCTTCTTCTTACGCTTGCAGGTCAACATGACACAAGATGAGTTTGCTTCAGCGATAGGATATAGAGGAAATACGATATCAGAATGGGAGTTAGGAAACATCGTCCCTAATGAAGAGTCGTTTTCTAAGATAGAAGATTTTGCAAGAGAAAATGGAATCGACTTTAATTTGTGGAACGAACATCCTGCATTATATAGAGATCCATATACCGAGTTTAGAAATAGCGAATCCAGTCAGAAAATAAAGGCTGTACGAAAGGCTTATGGAATGAGCCAAGTAGCGTTTGCCAAGCTGGTTGGAGTAAGTACTACTTCCATAAAAATCTGGGAAGATGAAAACAGAGATAGATATCCGGATAGAAAATATTTCGATATCCTATTTGACCTAGCAAAAAAGAAAGGAGTGATTATCGATGAATCACAGCGAACAGAGAATATGGTTGATTCAGGAATTACTGAAAGAAGATAAGAACTATAAAGATATGGCTATTCCGAAAGGTGTACAGGAGCAGAAGGATTTGCTTCGTGCATTGATGAATGTTCGTATGCCGAAGATGATTAGTCCTAAATTCATTGAAGTACAGGATGAATATCTGAAGGAAGAAATTCAGAGAGAGGGAATTGTAGATGTTGAAACACTAAAACCATTAAAGTGTGATAAGCGCCTGTATATTTGGCAGGGAGATATGAGCACATTAAAGATTGATGCAGTTCAAAATCCAGCCAACTCAGGTATGACAGGGTGCTACCAACCTCTTCACAACTGTCTGGATAACTCGATACGTATCTGAATCACACAGGGGTTATACAGAGGAATGGCAAGGC
>JAUNAE010000578.1 GCA_030527765.1 Eubacteriales bacterium | reverse complement strand
AAGGCCTGCCCCATGGAGATCCTGGAGATCGTGGAGAAGTAATCCTTTGAAATCAGATAAATGTGTACGGCTGTTTGGCCGTCCATATTTTGTTAACGAAATAGCCCTTGCAGTTTCCATGGCTCTATGATATAATGACAAAAAGTTTCAAAAACAAACCAAGGAGGCTGCATATGGGTAAAGGCGGTCGTTATTTAAATACCAACAAAAAAGAAAAGAAGAAGGGCAAAGGCCTTAAGATCTTTGTGATCGTGCTTTTGATTTTGGCGCTGCTGATCGGCGGCGGTGTTTTTGCGTTTAGGAAGTTTATGGGCTCTATGCTGGGGAATGTGAACCGCGCAGAATTCGAGGAGAAGAACCAGGACAAGTCCTATGACGACCTGATGGCAGAGATTTATGGCGGCGTGGTCCAGGAACCTGCTGAGGAGGACGGGACAGATGAGGACGTGTATGTCCCCTCTGATGTCCAGGTTCCCCAGGAGACGGAAACGGCTGTCCCTGAGACCACTGTGTCCGCAGCATAAGCAGAAAGTTTAGGAGGAAATCAATCTATGGGTAACAAGCATCCCAACAACGAAAACAATCCCGCAAAGAAGAAATCCAGCGGTTTTGCTAAATTCCTGATCATCATGGGCGTACTGCTGGTGCTGGCAGCCGCCGGCGTTCTGGGTGTGACTGTCTACAATTACACCATGATCTCTATGGCAGCCAACAAGCCCACAGTTCCCACCTTGCCCCCTGAGACCGTTGCAGTAACGGAAGCAGTACAGGAGGAGACGGTTCCCCTGCAAAGCACCGAAGAGACTGTGCCTGAGACCACTGAGCTTCCCTATACCCCTTCCGGCCAGGATATCATCAATGTCATGCTGGTGGGCCAGTCCTACCGGGAAGACGAGCAGAACTACCTGTCCGACTCCAATATCCTGGTCACCATCAACAAGGCCACTAAAACCGCTACCCTGACCTCTTTCCTCCGGGATACCTATGTGGATCTGGCGGATTTTGACTTTACCAAAGAGGATGGAAAGCGGATCCAAAAGTCCTGCGGCTTCAATCGGATCAACACCGCCTATGCCCTGGGCTATAGCTGGGGCGGCCAGGCAGGCGCCATGAAGATGATGAACGATACCATCAAGGTGAACTTTGGCGTTGATGTGGACTATAATGTGGAAGTGGACTTTGATGGCTTTATTAATGCGATTAACGTGATCGGTGAGATTCCCATGGATCTGACTGAGGATGAAGCTGCATATATCAATAAGACACTGAATAAAGCCCTTGGTTATGAAGCATATGATTACCGGGCTGTTTATGACGATGGCAGTACCACCACATACATGAGCGGCTGGGAATGCCTGACCTATGCCCGTATGCGTCATTCTAGTTCTGCTGACAATGACTTTAAGCGTACAGAGCGCCAGAGAAAGCTGATCGCTGCTATCCTGGGTGAACTCAAAGACACCGATTTTAAGACTTTGACCGAATTTGCACAGACGATTCTCCAGCAGATCAGCACAAACATGACTGATGACGAAATCCTCACCTGCATGTGGGAGGTCTTGCCCTTGCTACCGGAACTGAAAATTGAGGGCCAGCAGGTGCCAACGGAGGGCTCCTACAGTGGAAAGACTGTTATGATCGGTGATGTAGAGACCACCGCTATGGACATCACTTGGAACACCAAAAACAGGGATATGATTATGGCCTATGCGGAAGCTGATACATTGGTTGCCCAGGCCCAGACAGAGCCCCAGGCACAGGCTGTTGGCTAAACAGAATACCGTCCGCAGCCCATTCCGGGCTGCGGATTCTTGTTTGTAAGGGCGATGGATACTAGGGGCAATTCCTTGACTTTGTTTCCGACCGATGGTATACTGACCGTATATCTGTGTTGATTAAGAGTGATGAACTATGAAAACGACTCCTTATATGAACAACCGGATCCCAACGCTGGCAGGTGCATTCTGCATCCTGGGCTGGCTCTGCTGTTTTTGCTGTATGGCTTCTTGGTTTCCGGCGTATCTGCTATGGG
>JAUNAE010000577.1 GCA_030527765.1 Eubacteriales bacterium | reverse complement strand
AGGCTTAAAAACCTTGTGTTTTCAATAAAAAACACTTGATTATATGAGGAGGTCATACGATGAATTACAATATGCAGTTTAATTTCAATAACCCGACTAATCTGATTTTTGGAACGGGTTCATTAAACAAGCTGGGAGATCAGAAGCTTCCGGGTAAGAAAGCGCTTCTCCTGATTTCAAACGGAAAATCCACGAGAGCAAACGGCTATCTGGACAGAACAATTGAGCAGTTAACAAGAGCCGGATCCGATTATGTTGTCTTTGATAAAATTATGGAGAATCCGATCAGGGAAGTGATCATGGAGGGGGCTGCATTTGCAAAGGAACATGCATGCGACTATATTGTGGCGCTCGGCGGAGGAGCTGTCATTGATTCCTCTGCAGCAATCTCGGCCATGACAACAAATGACGGAGATCTGTGGGATTATGTATATGGCGGAACAGGAAAATGCCAGCCGCTTAAGAATGCAGGTATACCGATCGTAGCAATTGCGACAACATCAGGTACCGGTTCGGAGATGAACGGCTACGGTGTTATTTCAAATCTGGAGACAAATGAAAAAATCGGATTTGGAGATGCATGCCTTACACCTGTAATTGCAATTGTTGATCCGGAGCTGATTTCGACAGTTCCGTCAAAATATACAGCGTACCAGGGATTTGATGCACTGTTCCATAATACAGAAGTCATGATGTCTAAGGGTGTGAATGTCATGAGTGAGGCGATTGCCCTGTCTGCAATTGAAAATATTGCAAAGTACCTTCCGGCTGCTGTAAAAGACGGAAAGGATCTGGAAGCAAGAGCACACGTCGCTTACGGAAGTACAATGGCCGGTATCACGATGCAGCTTACATCCACAACGGCTCAGCATAGTATGGAACATTCCATGAGTGCCTATCATCATAATCTTCCTCATGGAGCTGGTCTGATCATGATCTCCTATGAGTTTGCAAAGTTCTTTATCGATCGCCACGCATGTGATGAGCAGTTTATCAAGATGGCAAAAGCGATGGGCAATGAGAATGCATCGAAGCCGGAAGACTTCCTTACGGAACTCAAAAATCTGATGGTCGCATGCGGAGTTGATAACCTGAAGATGAGTGATTACGGATTTGAGAAGGCAGAGGCTATGACACTTGCGGTGGGAGCAAGAACAATGCAGGGCGGTCTCTATGCGGCAAATCCATGTGAATTCACGGATGAAGACTGCGCAGGTGTATTCGAACGTTCTTTCAGATGAAAATGCAATTGCAGGGCGGAGGTTATCCTGAAGAGCGGATAATCTCCGCCTGTATAAGGGAGATGTAATGAAGGTATTGGTGTTAAACGGAAGTCCGAGAACAAACGGAAACACGGCAAAGATGATAGCAGCGTTTCGTGAAGGTGCGGAGAGCAAAGGACATCAGGTACAGGTGATCAATGTATGCAGAAAGAATATCAGAGGATGTCTTGCCTGCGAATACTGTCATACAAGGGGAAACGGCAGCTGTATTCAGAAAGATGATTTCCGTGAGATAGAAGAAGCACTGAAGGAGACAGAAGTATTGGTACTTGCATCCCCGATTTATTATCATAATATCTCCGGACAGTTGAAATGCGCGATAGACCGGTTCTATGCACCATTATATCCGAATAAGCCGGAAAGTCTGAAAAAGGCAGTCATGCTGCTTTGCTCCGGAGATCCGGATATGTATCAGGGAGCAGTATTTTCCTATCAGGGAGACTTCCTGGATTATCTTGGTTTAGAAGATGGAGGCGTTGTAACTGCAGCGGGAGCTGTGACGGAAAGCAAGCTGAAAGAAGCAAGAGAACTGGGAGAACAGATCTGATAACGGGAGATATGAAAAGCGGCGCTGAAATCGCTGATAACAACGGCGATCCGAAGAAAAGCGGCAAAATAAAAAAAGTTTAAAAAAGGTGTTGACGCGCCTTAGGAGATGTGGTAAATTACTACATGTTCGCGTGAGACATCACCGAACAGCACTTTGATAACTGAACAGTGAAACACATAAAACTCGAAAATTCCTAAACATT
>JAUNAE010000576.1:909-2041 GCA_030527765.1 Eubacteriales bacterium | reverse complement strand
GAGAAGGTGCTATTTTAGGAATCGCATGCATCATTCCAAAAGATACGTACGTATGTCTAGGACAACGTATGATGTTGCTTCGTACAAACGAAAAAATGCTATCTAGATTTTTGATGCATTATTTAAATTCGCCGAGTGTAACCGCATTTGTTGCAACAAAAATCGGAGGGTCAGCATCTCCGCATGTAAATGTAGGGGATATCAAAAACTTCAAAGTACCTATTCCAAATATATCGAATCAGGCTGAACTATTAGAGCAGATCGAATCTCGACTTTCTGTGTGTGATAGCATTGAAAGTACTATTGGTTCCGCACTTAAACAAGCCTCCGCCATGCGCCAGAGCATACTTAAACAAGCCTTCGAAGGAGGATTTCAATAATGGCAAATGAACAAACATCTGCCATCATTTCAAAAGTATGGGGATTATGCAATCCTCTGAGAGATGATGGTGTCTCCTACGGAGATTATCTGGAACAGCTGACATATCTAATTTTTCTGAAAATGTCAGATGAATACTCCCGTCCGCCTTATAAGCGTAGTACTGGCATTCCGCAGGGATATACCTGGTCTGATATGAACGCTCTGAAGGGTGCAGAACTGGAAAAACAATATAAAGATACATTGGAGAAGCTTGGTGAGGAAGGAGGTATCCTCGGCCAGATTTTCAAAGGTGCAGTCAATAAGATCAGTAATGTGGCAATCCTCTATCGTGTCGTGCAGATGATCGACAAGGAAAACTGGGTTGGAATGTCTTCTGATGTAAAGGGAGAAATCTATGAAGGTTTGCTGCAGAAAAATGCAGAGGATATCAAGAGTGGAGCCGGACAGTATTTCACACCGCGTCCGCTGATTCAGGCTATGGTGGAATGCATCCGCCCAGAGCCGGGAAAAACTATCGCAGATCCCTGTTGCGGAAGTGGTGGTTTTTTCTTGGCTTCTCAGGCATTTCTTTCCAATCCAGAGAACTATGCGCTTGATCGAAGCCAGAAGGAATTCTTGAAAAATGAAACCTTCCACGGGAATGAAATTGTCGGCGCAACCTTCAAAACCGCTTTGATGAATCTGTATCTCCATAACATCGGTGACATCTATGGAGAGATTCCGATCACACTCGGTGATGCACTGCTAGCA
>JAUNAE010000576.1:0-897 GCA_030527765.1 Eubacteriales bacterium | reverse complement strand
GACGAACCCTCCATTTGGAAAGAAGTCCTCTATTACATTCACAAATGAGGATGATGAGCAGGAGGAAGAAGATCTCGTCTACAACAGACAGGATTTCTGGACTACCAGCTCCAATAAACAGCTGAACTTCCTGCAGCACATCAATACAATTTTGAAAAGCACAGGCAAGGCTGCTGTAGTTCTTCCGGATAATGTATTGTTTGAAGGTGGTGCCGGAGAAATCGTTCGTAAGAAACTTTTGGAGACCACGGACTTACATACTATTCTGCGTCTGCCGACCGGAATATTCTATAAGCCGGGTGTTAGGGCGAATGTTCTCTTTTTTGATAAACGTATGGCAAGTCCAGAGAAGCAAACCAAGGAAGTGTGGATTTACGATCTGCGTACAAATATGCATTTCACCTTGAAGAAGAATCCGATGTCTTTTGCCGATTTGCAGGAGTTCATCACTTGCTTCAACCCACAGAATCGTTTTGCACGTAAAGAGACGTGGTCAGAGGAGACCCCTGACGGACGTTGGCGTAAATTTACAATCGATGAAATTCTGGAGCGAGATAAGACCAGCTTGGATATTTTCTGGATTAAAGATAAATCCCTTGCTGATTTGGACAATCTGCCATCACCGGATGAGCTGGCGGATGGCATCATTGAGAATTTGCAATCTGCGTTAGCAAGTTTTCAGGAACTGCAAGCTCAGTTGAAGAAGTAAGGTGGTGAATGCTATGGAAAAGGATTTAACAACATCACAGCTAGACCGTCAAAATATATTAAATAATGATTTGGCGATTGATGAGATACAAAATCAAACTGGAATAAAAGGAATTTTCTTTGAAGATAAATTATATTTTACAAAGTCGATGGTGGCAACGTACTTTGAGGTTGAGGCTCGAACAGTTG
>JAUNAE010000575.1 GCA_030527765.1 Eubacteriales bacterium | reverse complement strand
AGTAAGAATAAGTGAGAACAAAGCAAAGGAACGTCCATGGTGACGTTCCTTTTGCATAGACGGCAAGAAAGTAAAATCCCGGGGTTGTCGATATCCCGGGATTTTTGTACCCTATCTTTTGGAGGGGAAAAATGGTATACTGGACATCGGGTGATAAGGGTAGTTCTTAAAAGCAAAAGACAACTGTGTTAAAGAATGGGGGAAATATATATGAATTACGACATTATTATTGTAGGTGCAGGTCCGGGCGGTATTTACGCGGCTTATGAGCTGACAAGAGGAACAAAGGATCTCAAAATCGCGGTATTTGATTCCGGACATCGTCTGGATCAGAGAAAATGCCCGATCGACGGCAAAAAGATCAAAACCTGCATCAATTGCAAATCCTGTTCCATTATGAGTGGATTCGGCGGTGCCGGAGCCTTCTCTGATGGAAAATACAACGTTACCAATGATTTCGGAGGAACTCTGCACGAATACATCGGCAAAGAAAAAGCTCTGGAACTGATGAACTACGTAGATGACATCAATATGAAATACGGTGGAGAAGGAACCAAAATGTACTCCACAAGCGGAACCAAGTTCAAGAAACTCTGCATGCAGAACGGACTGCAGCTTCTGGATGCCTCCGTACGTCATCTGGGAACAGATATCAACTATACCGTACTGGAGAACCTTTATGCAGAGTTAAAGGACAAAGTAGATTTCTACTTTGATACACCGGTAGATGCTCTGGCAAAAACCGAGAACGGCTACGAAGTCAAAGCAAAGGGAGAAACTTACATCTGTGAGAAATGTATTGTCTCCGTAGGAAGAAGCGGAAGCAAGTGGATGGAGCAGATTTGTAAGGATCTGAAGATCGAGACCAAATCCAACCGTGTGGATATCGGAGTTCGTGTGGAACTGCCATCTGTAATTTTTGACCATCTGACCGATGAACTGTATGAGAGCAAAATTGTCTATCGTACAGAGAAATTCGAAGACAGGGTGCGTACCTTCTGTATGAATCCCCACGGAATCGTTGTAAATGAAAACACCAACGGTATTATCACAGTAAACGGCCACAGCTATGAGTCCGGTGAGCTTCACACAGAAAATACCAACTTCGCACTTCTCGTGGCAAAGCATTTCTCAGAGCCGTTCAAAGACAGCAACGGATACGGAGAGAGCATTGCAAGACTTTCCAATATGCTGGGAGGCGGCGTTATTGTACAGAGATTCGGAGACCTTGTCCGCGGAAGACGAAGCACTGTATCCAGAATCGAAGAATGTGTTGTACGTCCGACACTGAAGGCAACACCGGGAGATCTGAGTCTTGTTCTGCCGAAACGAATTCTGGACGGCATCATTGAGATGATCTATGCTCTGGACAAAATCGCTCCGGGTACCGCAAACGACGACACACTGCTGTACGGAGTGGAAGTAAAATTCTACAACATGGAAGTAAAACTGGATGAAAATCTGGAAACAACCTATCCGGGACTTTATGTCATCGGAGATGGAAGTGGTGTGACCCATTCCCTGTCCCATGCATCTGCAAGCGGTGTATACGTAGCTAGAAACATCCTGGAGCAGGCGTAAAAATCAACAGAAAGAGGAAATGACATGACAGATCAGGCAAAACTTAGAGGATTTCGAGTGCTGGAGCAGGATTTTGTGAATCTGATACTGGAGTCCCAGGTCAAAATAGGATATGCATATACGTCTCTTCGGTTGTTCTATCCACTGGTATCTCTGAATCATATGCTTCAAACAGAGAAAGAGGCGGAAGAGATGCTGGAATATCTTGAAGAGTTCAAAGAGTACACAAGAGAACGTCTTGGAGAACTTTCTTTTTCAAGAGAGGGAGAGCGGTTTGGAATCGTAATTCCACCGGATGGAATGAAATATGTTCACGAACATGTGGAAGCCTCTGAATTTGTAAAAGAATTGATCATGATCACGTCCCGCCATGGCTGCACAATGGAGCAGATTCAGGAAATGTTTGAGAAATATTCTGATCATGTGGTGCGAAAAGACATGGACAATGGAGAATTTGATA
>JAUNAE010000574.1 GCA_030527765.1 Eubacteriales bacterium | reverse complement strand
GATAAAGCGGGCGAAAGAGCTTATGGAGCAGCTGCAAATTCTTGATCTCTGTGATTGCATGCCTGGAGAACTCTCAGGTGGAGAACAGAGGAGAGCATCCATTGTAAGAGGGATTCTTCATGAACCAAAGGTAATTATGGCAGACGAGCCAACCGGCGACCTGGATTCGGAGAATACGAAGATAGTGCTTCAAATGTTGAGTAGAGAAGCAGACCGCGGAGCAGTGGTACTTCTGGTTACTCATGAAAAAGAAGCTGCTGTATTTGCGGATGTGCAATACGATATGGAATCGGGAAGACTGAAGTGAGGTATTCCACGTAAGTAAAATAGGGAACGATATCCCCTCAGGCAGATAAGGTAATATGTAATTACTGAAATGTATCTGAGGGGATTTTTTATGGAAATGAAGCCGGGAGTTTCGAAAAAACTTTCGAAAAATGATGAAACTTTCATAAAATTGTAAAAAAATTAATGCAAATAATATGATTCTATTATAAAATAGAATTACTAAAAGCGGAAACTTATTTTTATGAAGAAGGAGGCGGAATATGGGATTATTTGGAAAGTTATTTGAAAAAAAAGAATGTGCGATCTGTGGCGGTGAGATCGGTCTTCTTGGCAACCGCAAACTGGAAGATGGAAACATGTGCAAAGCATGTGCTGCGAAGCTGTCACCCTGGTTCAGTGAAAGAAGAAAAAGCACTGTTGCAGACATTCAGGAACAGCTCGCTTACCGTGAGGTGAACAAAGGAGCAGTAGAAGCGTTCCACACAACAAGAACTCTCGGCCGTGGAGTGAAGGTGCTTGTGGATGAAGATCATCAGAAATTCATGGTAACTTCTGCAAAAAATATCAGAGAAGCGAATCCGGATGTCCTTGATTTCAGCCAGGTGACGGGAGTTGACTTTGATATTTCCGAGCATCGTACCGAGGATATGAGAGAGGACAAGGAAGGCAAGAAAGTCAGCTACAATCCGCGCAAATATTATTACAGTTATGATTTCCATGTAACAATTTTTGTAAATCATCCGTATTTCAATGAGATGCGTATTCGTCTTTGCCAGTCAGATGTGCAGATGGGTGATTCCTGTCCGGAGTTCCGTAAGCCGACTCCGAGAATGAATCCGGATTACAAAGAACTGGAAGATATGGGCAATGAGATCAAGCGTCTTCTCACGGGAATGAGAGAGCAGGCAAGAGAGGAGGCAGCCGCAGCCGCTGCACCGAAGATTCCTGTAACCTGCCCGTATTGCGGTGCAACGACTGTGCCGAATGAGAATGGACAGTGTGAATTCTGTGGAGGATATCTGAACTGAAAATGAGGTGATGCAATGTCTGCGAAAAAAGTGATTCTCCTGACACTGGGAGGTGCCATCACGCTTTTCACGGTGTTACTTGGGGGAAAAGCGATTCTGGAGAACCCAGGCAAAGTGAAGGCAGAAAAAGCGATTGCGGAACAGGTTGTATTTCTGGATAAGCCGACAGTGCTTCCGGAGAATGAGGGAAAGGTAGTTGCTTTTTACAGTACCATTGGTTGTTCCAAAGCACCTTATGATGAAACTTACGATGTGACTTTTTCGGAACCTCTTGTCCGCAGAGTTTTGTATCAATATGAGTGGTCGGAAGAACGGAATTCTTCTGTAAAGAGTGAAGATACCTATTACGAAGCCGAATGGAGAAGAAAAACTCCGACTCTTTTAGAAAGCAGCATTCATGCAGGAGAATTTTCCCTGGATCCTTATTATAATGAAAGACTTTCTTACAGTCTGAGTTATTACTGGGTGCGTGTTCCCAAGAGTGAACTTATGGAGACGAAACTGAAGGATATGTTTCACTTCGATTACGGTGGAATGCATATGTTTGCCACGTCAAAAGTGCCGACCTATGATGTAAGCCATCAGTATTATCGTGGTTCCAAAGAAAACAGTTTCATGTACGAATGCTTCCAGGAATCAAAAGAAGTTTCCTTCATCGGAATACAACAGGGAAACACTCTGATCCAGAGTGGATTGGAACAGAGCGTTTATGACAAGCCGATTACAA
>JAUNAE010000573.1 GCA_030527765.1 Eubacteriales bacterium | reverse complement strand
GAGGGGGGTAGTTTGCGCTTTTTTGGCCACCCGGAAGTTTATGTTTCACAGTAAACCGGAAAATATATTTGCTTTGGATGGAAGCACAGACCTGATCCAGCTTTTTGATTTTGATTCGCTGGTTTCGATCGATGAAACTGCAGAGTTCACGGAAACGCGGATCACGTTTTCAAAGGGTTTTTCTCCGGTGGAACAACGTCTGGGAGACTGGAATAAAATCGGAAAGCACTCAGATATCTATAGTATCGGTGCACTGTTGTTTTATCTGATTTACGGAACACCGCCAAAGGCATCCGATTGCAATATACGGAAACCATACGATTTCAGTAATGCAAAATTTGATTTTTATGAATATCCGGACTCATTAATGAGAGGAATATCCGACATCTTTCGCGGTACCTTACAGAGTTATGTGAAAGACCGCTGTAAAGATACGGGGGAACTTCTTCGTCAACTTGAGAACTTGGAGAAACTTGCCGAGCCCTCGTTGGAATTTGTTAAGACGCAGATCCCATCGTATCAGACGCGTCTGATCGGAAGAGAGGAAGAGCTTTCCGGGATAGAGCAATGGATGAAATCAGATGCACCGGTATTAGTTATAACCGGAATGGGCGGAATTGGAAAAAGTTCGATTATTACAGAATCAGTGAGAACGCATGCGGGATTATTTGATGCAGTTAGTTATTTAACGTTTCATGGAAATTTGATGGAGACAGTGGCTGATGATCGAAATCTGTGTTTGCACAATCTGAATAAAGATGCCGCGGAACAACTCTCCGAGTATGCAAAGCGAAAGCTTGCTCACTTAAGAAAGATATGTACGGAAAATAAAATTCTGCTTGTCATTGATAATTATGAGCAAAGTCTGACGGATGAACTGGCAGAATTACTGGATGTAGGATGCAAAACGATTTTAGTATCAAGACAGATCGAGACAGATCATTATCCGATACTGCAGATCGATCGGATTCAAAAATATGAAGACCGGAGAGAATTATTTCTCTGCAATCTTGGAAATTGGCATATCAGTGAAAAAGACGAAGAGAATATATCTAAAATCATCGATTCATTACAGGGCCATACTCTGTCCATAGAGCTGACAGCGAAACAAATACAGGCGAGCTACTTGTCAATTTCAGAAGCAGCGGAATTAATTCAGGAGAGAGGCTTCTCAAAGGTGGGGATCGAATCGGTTCTCTATGAAAAAGACGGCAGAAGCTCTTATCGTACGATTGAGCGAATTATTTCTTCGCTTTATGAATTGAATAATCTCACAGCTGAACAGAAGACGATCCTGAAGATGCTCTCATTTAGCGATATACGCGGCGTAGATGCTCGATTATTTGCGGAATTGAACGATCTCGAGAGCAAAGAAGACGTCAATATATTGATCCGAATCGGGTGGATTTCGTTAAGAGAGAGAGAAGTTTCTCTTCACCCGCTAATTTGTGAAGTGATAAGAAACACGGCATGGAAGGAAAATGAAATAAACTCATTGAAAAATACCGTGACAGCCGTTGAAAAGCGGATCGAAGCTTTGTCTTCTCTGTTTACTGTCGGTGGAGAGGAGCTTCTTTCATGTCTGGAGTATGCCAGGGGGATTCTGGCGTACCAAAGAACAAAAGAGCTCATAGAGAAAGATTCTTATGATGCTTTATGGTGTTATGCTGCGGCGAATCTCCAGCGGGATGATGAAGAATATATTTTAAACTGTATAAACAGTATTGATGTTACTTCCGTATCCTCTCATCGAATGCTTTTAAAGTTATGGGACATTTCCGTAAAGATGCTGTGTGAGGCAGGAGAATATTCCAAAGCACGGAAATTGATTGCAGAGGCAGGAGAATATCTGCAGCAAACAAATGCTGACGAATTATCCCGGGCATTCTTCCATGGCAATATTGAAGGGGAATACTACGATGCCCTTATATATGATCCGGAGTTCACAGATCAAGAGGAACGATTCACAGACTGCCTGCTTGAGGCAAATCTAAACGCGATTCAAGCGGCATCTGTATCGGATGATGAAAGGGCTCCGACGCTGTA
>JAUNAE010000572.1 GCA_030527765.1 Eubacteriales bacterium | reverse complement strand
GCAGCTATTCGGTTATGAGCAAGAAGCGAAGCGGATTGCGAATATCCGTTTGACTCCTCAAAAATTTTCAAAAATAACAGGATGTAACTATTGACATTACAATAAAAAAGCATTATATTAGATGTAACAACAGAGGTGACAAAGACGAGAGAGGATGATGAGTATGACACAGGCAGAAAGAAGAAATTACTTAATTCGATATTTGCTGGAGGAGAGCAGGGAGTATGCGCACATGCAGGTTCCGACAGGAAGGGAAGAGCAAAAGCAGCTGCTTCGGGCACTCTTTAATATTCGTATGCCGCAGGATGTACCGGAAGAATTCCTCAGAATTCAGGATGAGTATTTGCAGGAAGAGAATCGGGAAAAAGGGATCACGGATTACAAAGATCTTACACCGGTTGCAGAAGGCACTTATCTTTGGCAGGGAGACATCAGTTCTCTGAAATGTGGAGCGATTGTAAATGCAGCAAATTCTCAGATGCTTGGCTGCTTCCACCCGAATCATAATTGTATTGATAACTGCATCCATACATTTGCGGGAATTCAGCTTCGTTCCGATTGTGCGAAACTGATGAGAGCGCAGGGACATGAGGAGGAGACCGGGAAGGCAAAAATCACTCCGGCTTACAATCTGCCGGCAGCTTATGTGATCCATACCGTTGGCCCGATTGTTCAGGGAAGACTTACGAAGCGTCACGAAGATCTTCTGGCATCCTGCTATCGTTCCTGTCTGGAACTGGCGGATCAGCGTGGGCTTACCTCCATTGCTTTTTGCTGTATTTCCACAGGGGTATTTATGTTCCCTAACGAGCGGGCAGCAGAGATTGCTGTACAGACAGTGTGGGATTATAAGAAAGAAACAGGAAGCAAGATTGACGTAATTTACAATGTGTTCAAAGATCAGGATCTGGAAATTTATCAGAAAGTACTTGGGAGATGATAAGAGATGTTTTTTAAGAAAATAGATGATCATGCAGTAACTACAGAAAATATTGAGAGACTTCGCAAAGAAATCGAGGAAGCAGATGCGGTTGTGATTGGGGCAGGAGCCGGACTTTCTACCGCAGCCGGATTCACTTACAGTGGAGAGCGTTTTGTAAAGTATTTCTCAGATTTCAGAGAAAAATACGGAATCGGAGATATGTATTCCGGTGGATTCTATCCATATCAGACGTTGGAAGAATTCTGGGGATTTTGGGCAAGAAATATCTATGTGAATCGCTATATGGAAAAAGAGAACGAAGTATACAAAGATCTACTTCATCTTGTAAAGGATAAAGATTATTTTGTGCTGACCACCAACGTGGACCATCAGTTCCAGCTGGCTGGCTTCGATAAACAGCGACTGTTTTATACACAGGGAGATTACGGTCTCTGGCAGTGTATGGATCCTTGCCACCAGGAGACATATGATAACGAAGAACAGGTGATTCAGATGCTTCTTGCGCAGAGATTCCTGGTGGAAAAAGAGGGAGAGTATGTTGTTGATTTTGAGAACAAAGCAAACTGGAAGATGGACGTTCCGACGGAGATGATTCCGAAGTGTCCGCACTGCGGTAAGCCATTGACAACAAATCTTCGTTGTGACAATACCTTTGTGCAGGATGATGGCTGGTATGCAGCACAGAATCGATTTGCGTCCTTCTTATCGCATCATGGAGTTTCCGGATCATTTGGGTTTGTGAACGTTCCGGCACCAACAAGAGGAGATGAGGATCAGAAGGTTGTCTATCTGGAACTTGGAATCGGAGCCAACACCCCTTCTATTGTGAAATATCCTTTCTGGAGAGCAACCCATGCGAATCCGAATGCAACTTATGTCTGCATGAATTACGGAGAGGCTTATGCTCCGAATGAGATTAGAAAACAGTCCATCTGCTTGGACGGGGATATCAAAGATCTGTTGAAATCAATGTAAATCTATATAAATTTATATAAATCAGAGCTTTTCGCTTGACTCTAACGTTACGTGATAGTTTATTCTTACATTACCAGGAAGGGGGAATAGGCGATGATGACGGTAAATGAAGTGAGCAAGTTAACAGGGGTGAGTATACGCACTC
>JAUNAE010000571.1:1248-2074 GCA_030527765.1 Eubacteriales bacterium | reverse complement strand
AGCGAAATCAAATCTCTGAATGTCAAGGTCGATCAGATCAATGACCGCCAGATAGCTTATGAGACGCAGACGAATGAAGATAAGATGGATGCCTGCCGATCCAGAATTCTCAGATTCGGAGATGAATGCCGAAGGGATATGAAACATTCAAGGGAATTTTTCGACCAGATCCTTGAAGATATCACTAGGTACGAACGGTACTGTGATGTTCATCCGGAGTATGAAAACAGTAAAGCGGTTTTGACTATTGAGAAGATCAAGAAGATCTATAACAAATGCGACGAGGATGACTCATTTCTGTAGGAGGTTCTGATGAGAAGACAGAGACACAGGCTAAGTCGTATTGATCGATTAAAGCTGTTTTTCTCTAAAATAGGCACCTTGAATCTGGTTTTGATTCTGGTAGGTGCCTTTTTTGTGTGGTTTAACTGGCAGATGCTGGTTACATATCGCCAATGCGGAGGAATTCCAGAGAGCTACGCTTGTGCCGTAGTAGCTGCAACTATTGGCGAGTGTGGCATCTGCGGATGGATCCGCACAAACAAAGATCGAAAGAGAGAACACGACTGGGAAAAAGAAGAAAAAGAAGATTCCAAAAATGAGGAGGATATTTTATGAACTTAGAGATGTTTTTATTGATGCTGCTTGTTGTATCGGTTCTGACCGGATTGTTTACGGAAGCTATCAAAGACTGGCTGAAAGAAAGGAATAAAACGTACTATCCCAATGCTTTGGCCGGTTGGGTGTCTGTAATCCTGTCCGTGTTGGTAGGCGCAGGATACATTATCATGACGGAAACTACGATCAATGCTCAGATGGCGGTATA
>JAUNAE010000571.1:0-1238 GCA_030527765.1 Eubacteriales bacterium | reverse complement strand
CGCTTGTGCTTCTGAGCTGGCTGTCTGCTATGGTGGGATATGACAAGGTAATTCAGGCTATCAGTCAGTTTAAACAGTATAAGAATTAAGAAAACGGAGAGGGCAGAGATGCCCTCTCTTCTGCGTAATAAGGACGAGGAGGCGGTATTTATGCGCACAGGAGGAATTGTTGCAATAGTGGCAATCACGGTTATTTTGACTGTGAAATATGTTTTTGGAGCGATAGGCAGGTACTGCGATGACATTTGTCCGAAAGGCTGGATGGAAGGAGAGGATGAAGAATGAACACAGCTGCAGAAAAGAAAGCGTATGAGATTTTTATAAAAGCAGGAATGACCCCGGCAGGAGCCTGTGGCCTGATTGGCAATCTGGAGGCGGAATCCGACGGTTTTTACCCGAATAGGGTAGAGTATCTCTGCATCAAAAGGATGAAGGAAGCCGGACAGAAATATCTGACGGACGAAGCATATACGAAAGCGGTAGATGACGGTTCTATTTCCGCAGAACAGTTTCTTCACCCACTCCCGGGAAAGCAGTATGGATTTGGACTTGCACAGTGGACCAGCCCAGGAAGAAAAGCTGGACTTTACAACCTGGCAAAGCAGAAAGGTGTATCCATCGCAGATCTGGATATGCAGATTGAGTTTTTACTGAGCGAACTGCAGACAAGCTATGCTACAGTTCTAAAAGTGCTGAAAACGACTTCCAGTATTCGGGAGGCTTCGGATATCGTGCTGAAGAAGTTTGAGATCCCTGCCAACACTGGAGAAAGCGTATGCGTCAGCAGAGCAACAAGAGGCCAAAAGTTTTATGACAATTATGTGGAAAAGGAGGAAACCACTGTGGCGACTAATGATAATGCAATCAATGCCGTGCTTGCAATCGCAGAAGCTGAGATTGGATATCTTGAGAAAAAATCTAATGCGCAGCTGGATAGTAAGACTGCAAATGCAGGCTCGGCCAACTATACGAAATACTGGAGAGATTTGTATCCACAGTTCCAGGCACAGGCATGGTGTGCCATTTTTGTAACTTGGTGTATGGTACAGGCGTTCGGACAAACTGTCGCGAAGGCTTTGCTGAAGCATTATCCGTTTACCTATGTACCGACATTGGCAGGCATGACAAGTAATACACAGCCTAAGAGAGGGGATGTCGTTTGCTTTTATAGAAACGGCACCTTCACCCATACAGGATTCGTCACTGCGGTATCCGGCAATACCATTAAGACAATCGAA
>JAUNAE010000570.1 GCA_030527765.1 Eubacteriales bacterium | reverse complement strand
ACCGGTGCATACAGGTGAAGTGTATATCAATGAGCATTCGATGTATGAAAGGATGCATCTGGAAGAAGTACAGAATCCGGTGACAGACGAGAAGTCCTGGGAACCGGAATTTACGCTTTATACCTGGTATACCTGTCAGGATGGAGATGAGACAGTTATCTATGCGAACTTCCAGGATAAGGATCCTACGAAGGAGAACATTGAGATCAATGTGAGAAGAAACTGTTTTTATCCGGAGAAGACGGGTGTGAATTATATTACATTGTCAGGATTTGATGTAAAGATGGCAGCAACCACATGGGCTCCTCCGACTGCATATCAGGAGGGGATGATCGGACCGCACTGGAGCAAAGGCTGGATCATAGAAGACTGCGAGGTCAGTAATTCAAAATGTAATGGTATTTCACTCGGAAAGTATCTGCAGCCGGAAAATGATAATAAGTGGAGTATTAAGCGCATGAAACACGGAACACAGACCGAGCGTGATGCGATCCTCCAGGCACAGAGAGAGGGATGGAATAAAGAGAATATAGGATCACACGTTATTCGAAGATGCAATATTCATCATTGTGAACAGACTGGCATTGTGGGACATCTGGGAGGCGTATTTTCCATTATAGAGGACAACCATATTCATCATATCAATAACAAACAGCAGCTTGCAGGCGCTGAAATCGGCGGTATTAAGATGCATGCTGCGATCGATGTGATATTCAGACGTAATCATATCCATCACTGTACCAGAGGGCTTTGGCTTGACTGGCAGGCTCAGGGAACGAGAGTGACTGCAAATTATTTCCATGACAATATGCCGCCGCTTGGAACAAAGCTTACCATGGGACTGGCTCTCGGGGAGGACATATTTATTGAGGTAAGCCACGGTCCGACATTGATCGATAATAACCTGTTTTTGTCTACGTATACAGGACGTCTTTCCACACAGGGAGTTGCCTATGTACACAATCTGATTTCAGGTCCTTTTACAAGTGTTGGAGGAGGAACGAATAATGCCGGAACAAATGAAGTACGGTATACACCATACCATGTACCGCATGAGACAGATGTTGCAGGTTTTATGACGTTTCTTCACGGAGATGACAGATTCTACAACAATATTTTTATACAGAATGAAGTTCCAAAGGAGTTTGCAGACTTCTATAAAGAGTTTCTTCACACAGAGGAAAGCACGGTGGCAGGGCTGGGAGCTTTTGCAGGATATCCAACAGAGGACGAGTATCGCGCAAAATTCTTTGTTCAGGGAGATGGTGGTCTGGCAGAGGATCGTAATAAGTACTATACACATCTTCCAATCTATGCTGCAGGAAATATGTATTTTAACGGAGCACAGCCTTATGAAAAAGAAAGAGATTATGCAGTAGATGCACAGAATAAGGTTTATGCAAAGGTTGTAAAAAAGGAAGACGGATATGGGATAGAGACAAATGTCTATGAATTCCTTCCTGATTTTAATACAGGCATCATTTCAACACAGACACTTGGAGAAGCTTTTGAACCGGAACAGAAATTTGAAAATCCAGATGGCTCCGAAATTATTTTTTCCGAAGACATCAATGGAAAGAGGCGTGCAGTACATCCTCTTGCAGGTCCTTTTGAAGAAAGAACGGCTGCACAAAGCTGGTATATGAAAGGAATCTAGGAGATTTTTTGGGAAATTATTTTGTATGAACGAGTGTATTTGATCTGTAATTTTGCAGTGCAGCTTGATTTTTGCGCGGAGTTGTCTGTCTAATTGCATGCTAGCGTAAAATTTTATTCGGAAATTTAAAATGATAAAAAAGAGGAGCCCGATTTGTGATAAAGTGTTAAGTACGACCAAAACATTCACAAAGGAAGGGCTCCTCTATGGTTAACAGTATAAAATATTTTCACGAAGAATGCATCAAAAAATTTGAAAAGCTTGAAGATGAATTTATGAAAAATCCAGTCCTGATGGCTGAATATGTGCAGGGAATCAAGAATGAATTACATGAGTTAGGTATAATAATAATTAAAGAGTCATTGGAAGTGTGAAAGAAATGTAGTGTGCACCTAAGAAAAAAACGCAAAAATCCCCTCT
>JAUNAE010000569.1 GCA_030527765.1 Eubacteriales bacterium | reverse complement strand
TGTTCTCCATTACATCTTCACCAACAAACAAAGAATACCAAGAATTCAGTATTAAAAAATGTGGTGAGCTTACCGACTATCTTCACAGTCTGGAAGTAGGCTCAGAGATCACAGTGCGTGGACCATACGGAAATCATTTCCCTGTGGAGACAGAGCTTAAGGGTAAAAACCTTCTCTTTATCGCCGGTGGTATCGGTCTTGCACCACTTCGTTCGGTTATCAATTATGTAATCGATAACAGAGACAACTACGGAACAGTAGATATCGTGTACGGTTCCCGTTCTGCAGACGATTTGGTTCAATTAAAAGAAATCCAGGAAGTTTGGATGAAGACAGAAGGCATCAACGTACATCTTACCATTGACCGTGAACAGGAAGGTTGGGACGGACACGTAGGATTTGTACCGGCTTATGTAAAAGAATTAAATCTTGACACAAATAAAGTTGCTTTAATCTGTGGTCCTCCGATTATGATTAAGTTCGTACTCGCAGGATTAAAAGAATTAGGTTTCACAGACGAGCAGATTTATACAACATTTGAACTTCGTATGAAGTGTGGTATCGGTAAATGCGGACGTTGTAATATCGGTTCAAAATACGTTTGTAAAGACGGTCCGGTATTCCGTTACGATGAAATCGGCGAATTGCCACCAGAGTACTAGGATTACGAGAGAAAGGAAAAAAGAAAAATGGCAGATATGATTAATGTATATTTGTACGGCAAAAAATATCAAGTTCCAGCAGATTTGACAATCATGGAAGCTTTTGAATATGCCGGATATCAATTAGTTCGCGGATGCGGATGTAGAAATGGTTTCTGCGGTGCATGTGCAACTATCTACAGAATCAAAGGAAAGAATGAATTAAATGGATGCTTAGCATGTTCTACAAAAGTAGAAAACGACATGTGCGTAGCAACATTACCATTCTTCCCATTAGAGAAAAAGGTTTACGACATCACAGAAATTAAACCAACACAACAGGTTATGATGCAATTATATCCTGAGATTTATGCTTGTATCGGATGTAATGCTTGTACAAAGGCTTGTACACAAGACCTTAATGTAATGCAATACATTGCTCACGCTCAAAGAGGCGAATTCGAGAAATGTGCAGAGCTTTCATTCGACTGCGTAATGTGTGGTGTATGTTCTTCGCGTTGTCCAGCCGGAATTTCTCATCCACAAGTAGCATTGCTTGCAAGAAGACTTACTGGAAAATACATCAAACCAGAAGCAAAACACTTGACAGCAAGAGTGGAAGAAATCGAAAAAGGTGATTGCAAGGCAATGATGGAAGCAATTATGCAAAAACCAATCGAAGAATTAAAAGAATTATACAATACAAGAGAAATCGAGAAATAAGGAGGAGAATGACATGAGTGTACCATATACAGCCGAGATGATGGAATCCATTAAAAAGGTTGAAGCAGGTAGAGCTGCTCGTATTGGTTTCGAGCCAAGACGTATGACAGCTGACGAAAAAACAGCTCTCCTTCAGGCATTCCATCCGGATTATAATCTTGACAGCTTTGAAGAAATCAAAGTTGGTCCTAACGCAGGACAAAAAGCACCGAAAGAATTGGTTGAAATTCTTCAAGGTGAAAGCAGAATCAAAGGTATGGATATTGATTTGACAAATCCAGACTATGATGTAGACGTATTAGTTATTGGTGGCGGCGGTGCCGGTTCTTCTGCAGCTATCGAAGCAAACGAAGCAGGCGCTAACGTTATGATCGTTACAAAACTTCGTATCGGTGATGCTAATACAATGATGGCAGAAGGTGGTATCCAAGCTGCCGACAAAGAAAATGACTCACCTGCACAACATTACTTAGATGTAATGGGTGGTGGACATTTTGCAAATGTTCCTGAACTTGTTGAAAAATTAGTTTGTGATGGACCTATCGCAATCAACTGGCTTGACAAGTTAGGTGTATTATTTGATAAAGACGAAGAAGGAAGAATGATTACGACTCACGGTGGTGGAACATCTCGTAAGAGAATGCATGCTGCGGCTGACTACTCAGGTGCTGAAATCATGAGAACACTTCGTGATGAAGTATTTAACAGAAAGATTCCTGTAG
>JAUNAE010000094.1 GCA_030527765.1 Eubacteriales bacterium | reverse complement strand
GAAGATATGCCATTCCTTCCAAACGGTCGTCCGCTGGATATCGTACTGAACCCGCTGGGTGTACCTTCCCGTATGAACATCGGACAGGTCCTTGAGATTCACCTGAGTCTTGCGGCCAAAGCTCTTGGATTTAACGTTGCAACTCCTGTATTTGCAGGTGCAAACGAGGTTGATATTCAGGATACTCTGGAACTTGCAAATGACTATGTAAATATTGAAGATTTTGAAGAATTCCGTGCAAAATATCAGGATATTCTTGCACCGGAGGTTATGCAGTATCTGGATGAGAACAGAGACCACAGAGCACTGTGGAAAGGTGTTCCGATTTCCAGAGATGGTAAAGTTCGTCTTCGTGATGGACGTACCGGTGAGTACTTCGACAGCCCGGTAACTATCGGACACATGCACTACCTGAAACTTCATCATCTGGTAGACGATAAGATCCATGCACGTTCTACCGGTCCATACTCCCTCGTAACACAGCAGCCTCTGGGTGGTAAAGCTCAGTTCGGTGGACAGCGTTTCGGAGAGATGGAGGTATGGGCACTGGAGGCATACGGTGCATCTTATACTCTGCAGGAGATCCTGACCGTGAAGTCTGATGACGTTGTTGGACGTGTGAAGACTTACGAGGCAATTATCAAAGGCGACAACATTCCTGAGCCAGGTATTCCGGAGTCCTTCAAGGTACTTCTGAAAGAGCTTCAGTCTCTTGGTCTGGATGTTCGTGTTCTTGATGAGAATGACAATGAAATCAAACTCATGGAGAGCGTTGATTACGGTGATACTGATCTTCGTCACATTATCGAGGGAGATTCCAGAGGAAACCGCAATAATGAATCTTTCGGCAGCCACGGCTTTACCCAGCAGGAAATCCAGGGTGATGAGTTCGTAGACGTAGCTGAGGATGATGACAAAGATGCTATGGATGAAGGAGACAACGAGGATTACGACGAGTTCCAGGCAGCAAGCTATGAGAACGAGGAGTAAGAAAGGGGATTAATAATACATGGCAGAAGCAACAAATACCAACGAAACCTATCAGCCAATGACGTTTGACGCCATTAAGATAGGGCTGGCCTCCCCTGAGAGAATCAGAGAGTGGTCTAAAGGTGAGGTTACCAAACCTGAGACAATTAACTACCGTACTCTGAAACCAGAAAAAGATGGTCTGTTCTGCGAGAAGATTTTTGGACCAAGCAAAGACTGGGAATGTCATTGCGGTAAATATAAGAAAATTCGTTATAAAGGCGTTGTCTGCGATCGATGCGGCGTGGAGGTAACCAAATCCTCCGTGCGCCGTGAGCGCATGGGCCACATCGAGCTGGCAGCACCGGTTTCTCATATTTGGTATTTCAAGGGAATTCCTTCCCGTATGGGTCTGATCCTTGATATTTCTCCGAGAACTCTTGAAAAAGTTCTCTACTTTGCAAGCTATGTAGTGCTGGATCCGGGCAACACCGGTCTTATGTACAAACAGGTTCTTTCTGAGAGAGAGTATCAGGATGCAAGAGAAGAATACGGAAATGGTTTCCGTGCAGATATGGGTGCAGAGGCGATCAAAGAGCTTCTTGAAGCAATCGATCTTGAGAAGGATTCTGAACTTCTGAAGAAAGAACTTCTGGATGCTTCCGGTCAGAAACGTGCACGTATCATCAAACGTCTGGAGGTTGTGGAGTCCTTCCGTGAGTCCGGCAACCGTCCTGAGTGGATGATCCTGTCTGTTGTTCCGGTAATTCCGCCGGATCTTCGTCCGATGGTTCAGCTGGATGGCGGACGTTTCGCTACTTCCGACCTGAACGATCTGTACAGAAGAATTATCAACCGTAATAACCGTCTGAAGAGACTTCTGGAGCTTGGCGCACCGGACATCATCGTCCGCAACGAGAAACGTATGCTTCAGGAGGCAGTTGACGCCCTGATCGACAATGGTCGTCGCGGCCGTCCGGTAACCGGACCTGGTAACCGTCCGCTGAAATCTCTTTCCGACATGCTGAAAGGTAAATCCGGACGTTTCCGTCAGAACCTGCTCGGTAAACGAGTTGACTATTCCGGACGTTCCGTTATCGTCGTTGGACCGGAGCTGAAGATTTATCAGTGCGGTCTGCCGAAAGAGATGGCAATCGAGCTGTTCAAGCCTTTCGTTATGAAAGAACTTGTAGCAAACGGTACCTCTCACAATATTAAGAGTGCTAAGAAAATGGTAGAGAAACTGGATCCTCAGGTATGGGATGTTCTTGAGGATGTCATTAAGGAGCATCCGGTTATGCTGAACCGTGCACCTACTCTGCATCGTCTTGGTATTCAGGCTTTCGAGCCGATCCTTGTAGAAGGTAAAGCAATTAAGCTTCATCCACTCGTTTGTACTGCGTTCAACGCAGACTTCGATGGTGACCAGATGGCGGTTCATCTTCCACTGTCCCAGGAAGCACAGGCAGAGTGCCGATTCCTTCTGCTTTCCCCGAACAACCTTCTGAAACCTTCCGATGGTGGTCCGGTAGCCGTTCCTTCTCAGGATATGGTTCTCGGTATTTACTATCTGACTCAGGAGAGACCGGGAAGCCTTGGAGAAGGCAAGTTCTTCAAGAGCCTGAACGAGGCAATTCTTGCATACGAGAACAAGGTAATTACCCTTCAGTCCCGTATCAAGGTTCGCTGTGAAAAAGTGATGCCGGATGGCGAAGAGATCCAGAGAGTTGTTGAGTCTACTCTCGGACGATTCCTGTTCAATGAGATTCTTCCTCAGGATCTTGGATTCGTAGATCGAAGCATTCCGGGCAATGAGCTTCTGCTTGAGGTTGATTTCCTCGTTAAGAAGAAACAGCTGAAACAGATCCTTGAAAAAGTTATTAATACACATGGAGCAACCAAAACTGCTGAGGTTCTGGATGATATTAAGGCAACAGGTTACAAATATTCTACCAGAGCAGCAATGACGGTTTCCATTTCCGATATGACTGTGCCGCCTCAGAAACCTGAGATGATCAAACAGGCACAGGATACCGTAGACTTGATTACCAAGAACTACAAACGTGGTCTCATTACCGAGGAAGAGCGTTACAAAGAGGTTGTTGATACATGGAAGAAGACCGATGATGCGCTGACAACAGCACTTCTGACAGGTCTTGATAAATACAACAACATCTTCATGATGGCTGACTCCGGAGCCCGTGGTTCTGATAAGCAGATCAAACAGCTTGCAGGTATGCGTGGTCTGATGGCCGATACAACCGGTCACACCATCGAGCTGCCAATCAAGTCAAACTTCCGTGAAGGTCTTGACGTACTGGAGTACTTCATGTCTGCGCATGGAGCACGTAAAGGTATGTCCGATACCGCTCTTCGTACCGCCGACTCCGGTTACCTGACCAGACGTCTGGTAGATGTATCCCAGGAGCTGATCGTTCGTGAGACCGACTGCTGTGAGACAAGACCTGAAATTTCAGGTATGGTTGTCAAAGCCTTCACCGATGGCAAAGAGAGCATCGAGAGTCTGCAGGAGCGTATTACAGGAAGATTCTCCTGTGAGACCGTAACAGACAAAGAAGGCAATGTTATTGTTAAGAAGAATCACATGATCACCCCAAGACGTGCAGCACGCATCATGAAAGAAGGCGTGAACAAGGATGGCGGCGAAATCACAGAGCTGAAGATCCGTACCATTCTGAGCTGTAAGTGCAAAGTTGGTGTTTGTGCGAAATGTTATGGTGCCAACATGGCGACCGGTGAGGTTGTACAGGTTGGTGAGTCTGTTGGTATTATCGCAGCACAGTCCATTGGTGAGCCTGGTACACAGCTGACCATGCGTACATTCCATAGTGGTGGTGTTGCCGGTGGTGATATCACACAGGGTCTTCCTCGTGTCGAGGAGCTTTTCGAGGCACGTAAGCCGAAGGGTCTTGCAATTATCACAGAGATTCCTGGTATCGCAACTCTGAACGATACTAAGAAGAAACGTGAAGTTATTGTCACAAATCCGGAGGATGGTGACACCAAGACTTATCTGATTCCATACAGCTCCCGTATCAAGGTTACCGACGGCCAGGTACTGGAAGCCGGTGATGCAATCACAGAAGGTAGTGTAAACCCGCATGATATCCTGAGAATTCAGGGTGTACGTGCTGTACAGGATTACATGCTCCGCGAGGTTCAGCGTGTATATCGTCTTCAGGGTGTAGAGATCAACGATAAGCATATCGAGGTAATTGTACGTCAGATGCTGAAGAAGATCCGCATCGAGGACAATGGAGATGCTGAATTCCTTCCGGGAACCAACGTAGACTTCCTTGACTTTGAAGAAATCAATGAGCAGCTTGAAGCAGAGGGCAAAGTTCCAGCAGAAGGAACTCAGATCCTTCTTGGTATTACCAAGGCTTCTCTTGCAACCGATTCCTTCCTGTCTGCAGCATCCTTCCAGGAGACCACTAAGGTTCTGACCGAGGCTGCAATCAAAGGTAAAGTTGACCGTCTGGTTGGTCTGAAAGAGAACGTTCTCATTGGTAAGCTGATTCCTGCAGGTACAGGTATGAAGACTTATCAGCAGCTTCGTCTGGATACAGGTATGCCGGAGCCGGCAGAAACACCTGCATTCCCGGTAGAAGAAGAGAAACCGGTTGAGCAGACTTATGTTCAGGAAAGCGTACAGCTGGATGCCGATGATGATGTGGAAGATCTGGAAATCTTTGAAGATCTCGGAGATGGCGCAGAGGACTAATACATTGAATTTGTCGAAATAAATAGTAATTATCAAACCCGCGTGGATCGCAAGATTCACGCGGGTTTTTTATCGAATCAATCTTGGATGATTGCGGGCGGTATAGCATTTGGTTGTGAATAGCTATAAAATTTGATACAATAACCGTAATGATTCTATACGATCAGAGTTGATTGGAAGCAATACAAAACATTGATAGAGAGGAGGGATTCTATGGAAAGAGAACTTCCGATTTCCCCATGGCAGGAATGGGAAATTGTGGAAAAAATAGGAGAAGGCGCCTATGGACGTGTGTATAAAGCCAGACGTACAGAACATGGACACTCTTTTTATTCGGCGGTGAAAGTCATCTCCATTCCGGCTTCCAGAGAAGAAGTCGACAGTGTTCTGAAAGAAACGGACAGTGAACAGTCTGCGAGACAGTATTTTGAAGGCCTCATGGAAGACTGTCTTAGAGAAATATCTACCATGGAATCCTTCCGCGGAAATTCTTACATTGTATCAGTAGAGGATTTCAAAGTAGAAGAGTATCTGGACGAGATCGGCTGGGATATTTATATTCGAATGGAGTATCTGACTTCTTTTACAGATGCCTGCATAGGTAAAGAGTTCGGTCCGGAGGAAGTTCTTGCTCTTGGAGCAGATCTGGCGAGGGCTTTGTGCTACTGCAAAAAAATGAATATCATTCATAGAGATATCAAACCGGAGAATATTTTTGTATCCAAATTCGGAGATTACAAACTGGGAGATTTCGGAATTGCCAGAGATAATGTTCTGGATCAGCGGACTTTTTCCAGAAAAGGAACGTACTCCTATATGGCTCCGGAACTTTATAAGGGAGAAGACTATGATGATCGGGCGGACATTTACAGTCTGGGTCTCGTTCTTTATAAGCTTCTAAATCACAATCGCTTCCCACTTGTAGATCTCAACAAGCAGCTGATTACCTACCATGACAAGGAAAATGCTCTTGTGAGAAGAATGGGAGGAGAGGAACTTCCGCGGCCGGTGGATGCTCCTGTGGAATTTGGAAAAATCATTCAAAAAGCCTGCGCTTACAGACCTGAGGATCGTTACCGGGATGCACAGGAATTGCTGGAAGCCCTGGAAAATCTGCAGAATAAGAGAGAGGATGTTTCCGATTCGAGTACGGATGAGAAAGAGTTATCTGCGAAGAATCCAGGAGAGAGCAGAAACCATGATGCGGAAGAATCCTGGGATTTTGGAACAGTAACCGTCTCAGATCAGGGGGAAGAACCGGAAAGAACACAGAAACGTGAGCAACGAAGTACCGGACTTCGAAAAAGATCACAGCGCAGAAAGCAGAGAGAAGATTTTGTTGAAGTACGTGTGGAGGATCTGGAGAAGCAAAAGAATCCGGGAGTCAGCGATACCGTGCGGATTGTGGCACCATGGATCATTGCAATTATTGTAGTTGCAACAGCTGCGGTTGTCATTATCGGCGCGTATATGAAAAAAATGCTTCAGGATACCATCGCCATGCAAACCCAGCATATGGTTACTCAGGTGAAGGATCAGAGCGTTGTAAACGGAGGTCAGGATTCCGGAACCTTTGCTGAAGATATTGCTGCGATCAGTTCTCACGTTACAACCATTGTAGATGAGACGGACAAGTATATGGTTCAGGGAACCGAAGGACAGAGTCTCAGATATACAGACTCCGACGGAAATTTGAGAAAGGTGCTCGTGTATCCGCAGATTTCCCAGGAGGGATTTTATGAGGAATACTATTATTGGAATAACAACCTGATTTTTGCATATATCTGGAAAGATGATTTGGTAGATATGTATTATTATCAGGATGGAATTTTGATTCGGTGGATTGATCAGAATGAAAAAACTCACGACAATGAACAGGCCAACGAAGAGTATGTGAGAAATGGGGATCGCTACTGGAACCGGTCTGTCGAATATCTTGCGAAGCAGTGAACATAATTGGGGGAGAATGCTATGAAAAACAGTATGCAGGATCTGGATTTTGAGCAGGCGGAAAATGTCGAGCCGGTAAGGGACTTTGAGTTTACTAGAAGAGCGGCGAGGCGATTTCGGCAGGTCGTCAGTCTGGATCGGTTTGAAGATGAGGATGCAGGTGTTATTTTTCATTATTTGTATAAGGAAATGGAACTGGTGTCCTTTGGGGATTATCTGAAACGATATATTTATGAGAGAGCGGGAATTGAGGAAGAATTCTCAGAAGTACCGGAGGAAGTGTATAAAGAAATTGTGATTGATTCCTTCAAGGAAACAAGAACACCGAAATCCATGGGATCGACATCTACGAAGCTGTCGTCGCTGGTTCATAACTGGCTGACTCAGGCATCTGTGAAGAGAGAAACGGTATTTCTTCTTGGCTTCGGACTTCGAATGACACTGGAAGATGTGTCGGAGTTTTTGATTCGTGTGCTGCGAGAGCAGGACTTCGATCTGGAGAATCCGGAAGAAACCATTTACTGGTATTGCTTTGCACATCATCTGGAATATTATCAGATGGAAGCGATGAAAGAAAAGTTTCAAAGTCTGGAGCCTTTTTCCGGGGAGAAGGGGCAGGTAATCTATGGACCTGAATGGAATCCTGAAACGGAGGAAGAACTGTTCCAATATCTTGCATGGCTTAAAGGCGGATGGCAGGATCCGATTCTTGAAAAGAGTAAGGCGTTTCAGGAATTCAGCCGCCTGATGGAGGAAGCGAAGGAAATTATCGCTGAGATGTACCAGGAGGATGAGGAAGAACGGGGACGTGATAAGGTTAAAATATGGACTCCGGATCAGATTACCCCATCAGATCTGGAAAAAGTAATCTGCAGTGGAATTCCTGTAAATAACATGGGAAATCTGAAAAAAATGTCCGCATCGATTCTGGCGAAACACTTCAGCCAGAAGCGGTTCAGCCGTCAGAGAATCACGAATATTTTGAATCACAAGTTTCCTGTAGAGCGATTTGATCTCATTACATTGGAATTCTTTATCATATCTCAAAAAATGGAAGATGAGGATCCGTTTATCAGATACAAAGAATTTCTGGATCGGATACAGAAGATTCTTGAGGAATGCAAAATGGGAGAGATCTACATCGTCAATCCATACGAGTGTTTTGTCCTAATGTGCCTCCTGACGGATTGTCCGCTTGCAGTCTTCTCGGAAATCTGGGAAATGTCTTATGAGGAAACGTCGGAAAAGTAAAAACTAAAAAAAGTAAAACTAAAACTAAAAAAGTCCATCTCCTGATTGATAGCAATCTGGAGGTGGACTTCGTAGTTTGAAGAAAATTTTGGTTCTGTAAATCTGGAAGATACTCTGCAAGAATTGTATTGCGGTGGAGTAGAAGGTATTACTATTGAAATCCGCGATTTAATCTTGCAGGATTTACACTTGTTTATTCATTATAGTAATTATAAATATTGCGGCTCAGGGTAGAAATGGTTCCCTGTGCGGAGCCGGTAGCACTCAGATTCTGTGACATAAAGACGATGACAAGATCCTGGTTTTTTGCAGTGTTGTAAACGATAGCTGCATCGTTCTCAACGTCATCGAGTTCTCCGGTTTTGTTGGCAACACCAACACCATCCGGCATCTGAGCCGGGATTTTGTGACGGCGCTGCTGCTGACAGAGCAGATTGTACATGCTGTCCGGATGAGAGAGTGTTGTTGATGTGGAAGTTCCACGTACGGCCTGATAAATTTCAAGAAGAAAACGTCCGCAATCATCAACAGAAGTATAATTATCTCCGTTGTCTGCCGGAGCCAGAAGCATACGTCCCATAGATGAATTCATATATCCGTGGTTCTGACAGAACTGAGTTACCGCATTGCGGCCGGCGGTATCATCTCCACCTCCGAGGTAGCGGGTCAGAGTATTGGCAGAATCGTTGTCACTGACCGTGATCATGGAATAGAGAAGGCTGTCAAGAGTGCCGGAACCATAGGTCTGGGAAAGAGCGTCGTACTGTTCATATACAGCACCCATAATGTAGAGTTTGATCAGACTGGCTGCTTTCATAGGTGCATTATTGATGCTGCCGGCGCTGTTGGCTGTTGTATTTGCGATGTATACTGACCAGGTTCCGTTATCTACAGGAAGCTGTCCCTGAAGCTGGGTCAGAAGATTGGAAAGATCGGCATCTGTTTCCGGTGTTGTATCTCCGCTTAAAAGAGATTCTCCGTTGGAAGGAGATAGAGTACCTTGTTCGGAAGCTGCTTCTTCTTGCTGGGCAGCTTCGTTTTCCGGGTTCTCGGCATTCATGCTGCTCTGTTCCTCCTCCAGGGCAGACAGCTGATCAGCCTTGTCGGAAAGAGAAGAGGAGAGGTCTTTTGTAGTTGCTACGGTTTCTTTCAGCTCGGAAAGTTCTCCTTCCATAGAAGAAAGGCGCTGGGCAGATACTACATTGAAAGCCCCCATTCCAAAAACCGCAATGGAAAGGACTCCGATGGTGATTCCTGCGAACACGGAACCGCGTTTTTTACGGGGTGTTTTGGGTGGATTTGGATAAAATTCGTTAGGTGATGGATTGGATTTCTTCATATTATAATATAACCTCCTGTGATGATTACTCGTTCAGCATCTGTCTGACTTCTGAAAGAAATTGTTCTTTTTGAGAAATCGCACGATCAAAAACTTCGATGTCAGATTCCAGTCGTTTTTGATACTCTGAAAGTTCTGTTTGCAGTTCCTGCATTTCTTTTTCTACGGATGTCATTCTCTGATAATTGCGAACTGCGAAACAGCTCATTAAAATAAGAAAACAGATCAGACACAGCAGAAGCAGCAGGGATAAGATGGATTTTCGATTCATAGTTACACCTTTTCATATAGATTCTGATAACTTCTTTGTTTATTATAGTAAATCGAAATCTAAATTGCAATGTGGATAAGCGGTTCTGTTACTGTCGTCACTGCCAGTGTGTTCGTTCTGATGAAAGCCTCGCTATCGTCACTTCGAATCTGTATTCGCTCCGGTCTTTGTGCCTGTTCGTGCGTTACAGCTAAGTGTTTGCTTTACTAAAGTATGTGGATGGCCAGCCCTGATCTGCCTGCCAGCACACGATCGATTTGACGGCCCACGCCCGGGTGATACAGTTCTTGTGACACGCTGCAGTCCTTGAACTACTCTGGAAAAATGCACTAGAAACCCTTGAAAAGAAGGGGTTATCCTCGCAGAGTGAATAGAAATATTTTATCTCGGGGAAACATCTTGACAGTAATTTGAGGAGGATATATAATCAAAAAGTCTGCGAGTGAAAAAGAATTTTTTTGCCCGGACGAATATGAATAGCAACCGCAAGGAACCCCATGGAACACTAACTCCATGGAGAAATAAATCGGGAGGTGAAATGGAATGCCAACATTTAACCAGTTAGTAAAGAAAGGTCGTCAGACCGCTGTAAAGAAATCTACAGCACCGGCTCTTCAGAGAACATACAACTCTCTTAGAAAGAAAGCCGTTGAGCAGTCCGCACCACAGAAACGTGGCGTGTGTACAGCTGTTAAGACAGCTACCCCTAAAAAACCTAACTCCGCTCTTAGAAAGATCGCCAGAGTTCGTCTTTCCAACGGAATCGAGGTAACAAGCTACATTCCTGGTGAGGGACATAACCTTCAGGAGCATAGCGTTGTTCTTATCCGTGGAGGAAGAGTTAAGGACCTGCCAGGTACCAGATATCACATTATCCGTGGTACACTTGATACTGCAGGTGTTGCTAACAGAAAACAGGCTCGTTCCAAATACGGCGCTAAGAGACCGAAAGTTAAAAAATAATTTAACTGCCATCACAATGTGATGATTCGGTTGCTGTATTGAGCAATGCGGATTGAAAAATCCGAAAACTACAAAAATTTGTTATCGATTCACATACGACTATAAATTTGTACGGTATTCCATATACCCTGTCGGTTGCGGGTTAAATATAGGACTTTACCAGTGCGAACACCTTAGTTGAAGAAGTGAGTACCGATGATATAATCGAAATGATTAAGGAGGGAAGTAACGTGCCACGTAAAGGACATACTCAGAAAAGAGACGTTCTGGCTGATCCGGTATACAACAACAAAGTGGTTACCAAGCTTATCAACAACATCATGCTTGATGGTAAGAAAGGCGTAGCTCAGAAGATCGTATACGGTGCATTTGCCAGATGCGAAGAAAAAGCTGGAAAGCCAGCAATTGAAGTTTTCGAAGAGGCTATGAACAACATCATGCCACTTCTCGAGGTTAAAGCTAGACGTATCGGTGGAGCTACTTATCAGGTTCCGATCGAGGTAAGAGCTGACAGACGTCAGGCACTGGCTCTGCGCTGGTTAACCATGTTCTCCCGTAAACGCGGTGAGAAGACCATGGAAGAGAGACTGGCTAATGAGCTTCTGGATGCAATGAATAACACTGGTGCATCTGTAAAGCGTAAAGAAGACATGCATAAGATGGCTGAGGCAAATAAAGCATTTGCTCACTATCGCTTCTAATAGAGGAGGA
>JAUNAE010000568.1 GCA_030527765.1 Eubacteriales bacterium | reverse complement strand
GATGATACGGTATATATCCTTGGCGACCTTGCACATCATATGCAGGTGGAAGAAGTTAATAAGATTATTGAGAAGTTGAATGGCAGAAAGATTCTGATTAAGGGCAATCATGACAAAAAGTATGATTCACGACTTTTTGAGGAAATTAGAGATTTCAAGACTGTATCTTTGAATGGACAGAGTTTTTCATTGATGCATTACCCGATGCTGTCATGGCCCAAGAGCCATCATGGAAGCTATATGCTGCATGGACATATCCATGCGGATGAGAGCTATAACTTACAGAATAGAGAAGAAGGAATTCTCCGATATGATGTGGGCGTAGATGCTAATCAGTATTGCCCTGTATCGGTGAATCAGATTTTGCAGTTCTTCGAGAGGAGATGAGTATGTGATTTTGACTTTATATGAATCTTTCCGGCACTGGTCGGAAACAGGTTCTGTATATATTTTATCGGATCCTCATTTTGGGGATTCAGATTGTAGATTGATGAATCCTGGTTGGATTGAACCAGAGGAACAGGTGGACAGGATTAATTCATTGGTTATGAAGAATGATACGTTTGTCTGCCTTGGTGACGTGGGTGATCCTTCCTATGTGAAGCAGATTAAAGCTAGAAAAAAGATATTGCTTCTTGGAAATCATGACAAGAAAAAGGATTACAGGGGCTTATTCGATGAGATTTATGATGGTCCATTAATGGTTGCGGAGAAGATTTTACTCTCTCATGAGCCAGTTTATGGTTTGCCTTGGTGCCTGAATATTCATGGACATGATCATAGTGGAATTGAGCCATATAAGGAAGGATGCAAGCATCTGAACCTTGCGGCCAATGTCTGTGACTATACACCAGTCAGCCTTGGTAAGCTGATCAAAGATGGGATTCTTTCAGATATTACCAGTATTCATCGTATAACCATAGATAGAGCAACAGAGAAGAAGGAGAAGTGGCATGGAGAAGCAGTTCCCGACAATTGATAAAGTCAAAACCGGAAAACAGATCCGCCGTTTGATGAATTCTCTGGGGCTGACGGTAACAGATGTTCAGAAGTATATGGGGCTTTCTACACAACAGGCGGTTTACCATTGGTTGAATGGAAGAAGCTTACCAACTCTGGACAATATATATGCATTGAGCGAATTGTTCCGAGTTCCGATGGATCGGATTATTTGTGGAAATCGTAAATATAAGCCAGAGATTGGATCTATGTATTACCGGATCAAAGCATATGCAGATATGTTGCAGATGAATTTAATAATAACTCGTGAGACAGCTTGTATTTGATTACAGGCTGTTCTTTTTTTTGCCTTTTTCCAAGTCTCACCAATTTGATACTTTCACGGCCTCAGATGATACTTTTCACCCTGCATTTGAGATACCTCTGATACCTCCGACTGATACAATGATTATGCTGGAAGTAGAAGATCAGCAGGACAATTTAATATATATTTTCAAAGCTCTATTGGGTGTAACCACCTGATGGAGCTTTTTTTGATGCCTGAAAATCGATGATTTCCAGCCAAAGCCACGGGTCTGCTTATGACCGCGTGATTGGAAAGGAAATCAAACGTGATCAGAGGTATCAACACCACACGTGCACCTCCTCCCCTGGATTTGAAACAGGACAACAAGATTTCAAATTCAGGAGGAAAAAGAAGATGTACGTACAGCATCCATATAAATTCGAAGGAAAGTATTATGCACAGATTGATGGAGTATTCTATGAGATCTCCAAAGAAGTAGCACGAGCTATGGCATCCAGCGTTATGCTCGAAGAAGATTTTGAAGAGTATGAAGATAGTGAGAAGTTTGCCGAAGATGAGATTTTGAAAGATTGGTTTGAAGAATGAAAGCATTAAAACTTAGCTCGGATATCTTTTCTTTAGAAAAAATAAACTATACAAAAAAAGTATATTCTGGATATGCAGATATTACGATAGAAAATATGGAAGGTTATTGGCAGTTGTTATTTGAAAATTGTAAATATGACGAGGCATTAACTGTTCAGGAATTTGAAAATTATTTAATTGGAATCTGTGGCTGATTTTGCGAAAGCAATGAAGAATGCATCAAAGAGCCTCGGAGCC
>JAUNAE010000567.1 GCA_030527765.1 Eubacteriales bacterium | reverse complement strand
GAAGCATAATGCAAATTTCGGTTAAATGTAATTGCTGTTCGTTGATGTTTTGGATTGGAATTATTTTCATATTTTTTTCACCCCGTTTTCAGTATATACTGAAAACGCTTTGTTGTCAAATTGCTTTGTGTCGAAAAGTACAATGATTAGGTTGAAATGTATAATTACAACCTAAATTAGTTGCGATATAATGTTAAAAAGTAATAAAAAATAACATGGATTATCATGTTGTATTAAAAAATGTGAAGTAGGAGGATGAAAAATGGGTAAATTGATGGAAAAGAGCCGTAAGGTAGATGTCTGCGTAGTCGGCGGAGGTCTCGCAGGTACATTTGCAGCGATTGCGGCAGCAAGACATGGAGCAAAAGTTGTTTTGATGCAGGACAGACCAATGCTTGGTGGAAATGCATCCAGCGAAATTAAAATGTGGGTATCGGGAGCAGGAAGCCGTGTTCGTAACCTTCAGGAAACGGGAATTATGGAAGAGGTGCTTCTTGAAAACATGCACCGTAATCCAACCAGAAACTTCTCAATCTGGGATTCGATTCTCTATGAGAAAGTAAAAGCGGAAGAAAATATTGAACTCATGCTTAACTGTGCGTGCTGTTTTGCAGAATCAGAAGACAGCACAATCAAGAACGTAACAGGATTTCAATTGACTACATATACATGGCAGAAAGTAGAAGCAGATTTATTTATTGATTGTTCCGGTGACAGCATTTTAGCAGAACTTGTTGACGCTGAATATATGGTAGGACGTGAAGCGAAAGATGAATTCGGTGAAAGCTGGGGCTTAGAAGAAGCGGATAAGAAGACGATGGGTATGAGCCTTATGATTCAGGCACATGAGACCGACCATAAATGTGATTTTATCGCTCCTGACTGGGCTTATAAATTTGAAACAGATGAGGATATGAAATTCAAACCTCATGAATGCCTCGACAGAATCGAAACCAACTTCTACTGGATTGAGCTTGGTGGAGAAGTAGATTCTATCCATGATACAGAAGAAGTAAGAGACGAACTCTTAAAGATTGCATTTGGTGTATGGGATCACATGAAGAACCATGGAGACCACGGTGCAGATAACTGGGAATTAGACTTTATCGGATTCCTTCCTGGAAAGAGAGAGAGCCGCAGATACGTTGGTGATTATGTGCTGACACAGACAGATGTAGAGAACGGAAGATTGTTTGACGACCAAGTAGCATACGGCGGATGGCAGATAGATAATCACTTGCCGGGCGGATTCAACATGGCAGGACAAGACGGATTCCATCTTCAAAAGAAACGTCTGACAGAACCATACGGAATTCCACTTCGTTGCTTGTATTCTAAGAATGTAAATAACTTAATGTTTGCAGGAAGAAATATCAGTGCAACGCACCTTGGATTTGCAACCACACGTGTTATGGCAACCTGTGGTGTGATAGGTCAGGCAGCCGGAACAGCGGCAGCACTTGCAACCAGATACGGCATGAGCGTAAGACAATTAGGACAAGAAAAGATAGAAGAACTTCAGGATATGTTGATGGAAGATGACTGCTTCCTTCCAAAGATGGCAAGAAAGATTTCTCCGCTTTGTACAAAAGAGACATTGTCAGCAGACTGGGGAGATGCAACGCTCTTATTAAATGGAACAGAGAGAAAAATCTGGGGTATGGACAACGGATACTGGGGAATGTGCAACAGAGCAATCACTTATACATTCGATGAAAAGAAAAAACTTTCAGAATTCCGTTTGATTGTAGACAGTGACCTTGACAGAGAATACACCGAAGGAAATCCAAAAGTGCTGAATATTTCTACAACCTTATTCAGACGTTTGGATTACAACGGAACCACATTCGGATTCCCGAAATGTATGCTGAAAGCATTCAGAGTGGAAGCACTGGATGATAACGGAGAATGGAAAGTAGTATACGAGACAGATAAGAACCACCAGAGAATGATAAGAGAGGCGATTGACGTAGAGACAAGTGCAATCAGACTCATTCCGGTAAATACGTATTTCTCAGAAGAACTCGGAGTTGCGGCCTACGGAAGTGCGCAGGCACATATCTTCGCATTTGAAGTAAGATAGGAGGCTTT
>JAUNAE010000566.1 GCA_030527765.1 Eubacteriales bacterium | reverse complement strand
TAACTACGCGAGTTTTAACCACTTTCGTGGCTAAGCCGTGAATAATTCAGGATAAACAATATACGTTAAACGCAGCTTCGAGTATGACAAAGAAAATCCAAACCGAAGGGAGAGGATGCCTGTGTTGACTTCGAAACAGCAAGAGGAAAAATCTAAACAGAGAAAAATCCGCAATTCTGAGTATTACGATATGCAGAACACTTTTGACAATCTGTATGCCGATAGTAAAAAGGGCAAGACGTTTAATAATCTCATGGAAATCATTGAGAGTGAGGAAAACATCAAGCTTGCATACAGAACGATAAAGAAGAATACAGGAAGTGATACCGCAGGAGTGGATAAACGGACAATAAAGAACCTTGCCAAGTTAAGCGAGGAGGAATATGTCCGTCTGATAAGAAAGCAATTCAGTAATTACCACCCACGACCCGTAAGGCGAGTGGAGATACCAAAGCCCAATGGAAAGACCAGACCTCTGGGAATTCCAACAATCGTTGACCGAGTGGTACAGCAATGTGTCATGCAGGTCATGGAACCGATATGCGAAGCAAGGTTCAGTGATAATTCTTATGGGTTCCGCCCAAACAGATCCACAGAACATGCAATAGCACAGTGCATGAGGCTGATTCAGGTACAGCATATGTACCATGTCGTTGACCTTGATATAAAAGGATTCTTCGACAACATCAACCACACAAAACTGATTCGGCAGATATGGGCACTAGGAATAAGGGACAAGAAACTGTTATGTATTATCAAAGAGATGCTGAAAGCACCTGTTATCCTGCCGACTGGGAAAAAGATTTATCCCGACAAGGGAACCCCACAAGGCGGAATCCTGTCGCCATTGCTTGCAAACATTGTCTTGAATGAACTGGACTGGTGGATAGCTTCCCAATGGGAACAAATGCCGACAAAGACAGAATTCAAAACAAGGAGCAATGTGCAGGGAACGGAGATAAAGAGCCATGCATACAGGGCTTTACGCAGAAGCAGATTAAAAGAAGTGCATGCGGTGCGATATGCCGATGATTTCAAAATCTTTTGTCCTACACATGAGGATGCGGTCAAAGCTTATAAAGCCACAGAGATGTGGCTGAAAGACAGACTTGGTCTTGATATAAGCCCCGACAAATCGAAGGTAGTCAATCTGAAAAGACAGTATTCAGAATTCCTTGGTTTCAAACTGAAGGTGCGGAAAAAGGGAAAGAAATATGTCGTTCGGTCACATATGAGTGACAAAGCATATAAAAAGGCACATGAAAAGCTGACAGGCGAAATAAAAGAACTGGCTCATTCGTCAGACGACACAGCCCAGTTTATCCAGTTGCAGAAATACAATTCAGTAGTCGCAGGATTACACGAATACTATCGAATTGCAACTGATACGGTGGATGATTTCGCCAAGCTTGCCTTTCATATCAATAAACAGCTTAACAACAGGCTGAAGGGCGACGTATCCCGAAAAGGTACTCTGAAAAATGGTTTCATCAAAGATAAGTATGGAAAAAGCAAACAGCTGAGGTTTCTACATGAACGACCCATTGTTCCAGTGGGGGCGGTTCAACAGAAAAACGCTCAAAACAAAAGGAAATCCATCAATAAGTATACAGCGAAGGGGCGAGAACTGATTCATAAGAATCTAGCTATCAATACTGAAGCAATGCTTTATCTGATGAGAAATCCTGTGAGAGGAAGGTCAATTGAGTATGCAGACAATCGAATCTCACTCTTTGCGGCGCAATATGGTAAATGTGCGGTTACTGGACTTCCCATGGAAGTGCATGACATACACTGTCACCATAAAGTGCCTGTAAGCAAAGGTGGAACTGATGAATATGCAAATCTCATTCTGATTTCAAATGCTGTCCATGTGATGATTCATGCGACATCCGAAACTACTATCTTACAGTATCTGAAAAACATTCAATTAGATGATTCTAAGCTTGAGAAGCTTAATAAACTTCGTACTTTGGCAGAAATGCCACCTATAATTCTTTGACTATTATGCTGTGACGAAGTGTGTAAAACGTATATGAAGCCCTGGACGGTTGAATTCGATGGCGCGCCGTGTGCGATGAAAGTTGCACGCACGGTGCAGAGCG
>JAUNAE010000565.1 GCA_030527765.1 Eubacteriales bacterium | reverse complement strand
AATGTAAAAGTAACCAGCCCATCTGCGGAAACGGTATAAGTTCCTACGGTCTGGGAACCCTGGGTAATTCTTCCGCTCTGTGCGGAAACTTTGACATTTGCAGGAATCTGATACGTATAAATTCTCGTGGTTCCAAATATACTTCCCGGAATGGTGTAATGCATGGAAACTTTGATGTTGTCTCCGTGTGTTACGGTAGTTCCGGAAGTGATCGGTTCTCCATTTCGATACAGAACCAGGCTGTCAATATATGGAGAAAGATCTACCGGAGCTCCGTTAATCTCTCCGCTCTCCAGTCGACCGGTCACAACAATGACATCCTGGATTTCTCCATTCTTATCTACCAGTCCGTCCTGATAATAAACAGTCACTCTTCCATTGGTTTCTACGGTATATCTTCCGACAACGTTCTCTCCCCAGCGAATCGGCTCTTCGGTAAAAGCATTCACAGGAAATCCCCCCGAAAGCTGATAGGTATAGGTCTTGTGCTGCTCATAAGCACCGCCTGGAATGGTATAGCGGATCTCCGCCTGAACCTGACTTCCGGCTTCTGCATCACTGACAGAGCCAATCTCCACGTTGGACTCATTTCTCAAAATCACGCGGGTTACATAGTTTGCAAGCTCATTTGAATAAGTCACTTCCGGTTCCTCTGCAACTTCTTCTGCAGGAGTTTCCTCAATGGCATCTGCCGGCTCCTCTGCAGGAGTTACATCTGCTGCCGGCTCTTCCTGAGATGGTTCTGACTCATTCCCTGTCTCCTGTGCTGTCGGCTGCTCTGCCGGTACCTCAGTCGGCTGTTCTACAGGTACTTCCACCTGTTCCGGCTCAGAAATTTCAGCGGGCTGCTCCGCCGGTTGTTCTGCAGGCAGTTCTACGGGTTGTTCTACCGGTTGTTCGATCGGTTGTTCAATTACCGGCTCTACCGGAGTTTCCTCCACCTGCACGACCGGTTCCGGAGCCGGCTCGGCCTCCCGCACCATTTCTACATACTCTGTTTCTTCCGCAAATGCTGTTAATACGGAACTCTGCACCAGAGTAAGCACCATTATCAAACTCAAAAACAGTGCCAGCATACGCTTTCCTCTGCTTAACTTCATCATAACTCCTCCTTATTATATATGTTACAAACCTGCAAAATTGCATGTGTTGTGATCTGCAAAATGATATGTGTTGTAAATCTATTGTTTGATTCTTTGAAACTATTACTTGGCTCTTTAAATCTTCAATTCAACTCTTTTAATCTTCAATTTGAATCTTCGAATTATCAATTTGACCCTTTGAATTTTTTATCCTGCCGGAATCTAATCAAATAAAAGTGTCTGCAAATCCATGAGCTGCAGTCTTTCATTGATTTCTTCCTGAATGCTTGCCAGTTTTGTATGAATCTTGCTTGTGTCCATATGGGTTTCCTGCCAGAGACATACATGCCCGGGAACAATGCACAAATTCACACAGCATTCATTTCCTATCGCATGCATTACATCAAACAGGGTGATTTTGTTCAGGTCTGCACATAATCTGCAGCCACCATCCTTTCCTGAAGAACGAATCAGGACTTTCTGCAATTGTAGTTTTTCAATGATCTTATCTCCGGCCTGCCGCGGAATGTGCTCCGTATCACAAAGCTTTCCGATGCTGTGCATCTCTCCATCCGATATGCGTCGCAGGATTCTCATTGCGTAATCTGTCTCTCTTGATATTACCATTTTGATCCCTCCTCACCCGTTCGATGTTTTGTTTCTATGCCAAAACTATAGCATACCCATCGTTCCATCATTCGTCATTTCACGTAACGTGTGCGTTCCTTTTCGTTCTTTTTTCGTTCCTTTTCCGTGAATTCTTTGCAAAAGTGCCAATTTTCTTATTTTCTGATCATAAATACTTCCGGATGTACGGGTTGGTGATGGAGTGTTGGTGGATTGTTGGCGGCTTTTCATGCCTGAGTTTGCGTTGCTGACTATATGGGCATGGTGTTGACTTGACTTCACATGCTGGCTCTTGCTTCTCCAGCTATTTCGGCATGCTCCTGGCTTCTTTTCGCATGCCTACTCTTGCGATTCCAGCTATTTAGGCATGGTGTTTCCTTGACTTCGCATGCCTACTCTT
>JAUNAE010000564.1 GCA_030527765.1 Eubacteriales bacterium | reverse complement strand
ACACTTCACCATTATCAAACAAATAGCAAGTAGTATCTATACCACTCATTTTTTCTTCTGTTTTTGTAGCATTTTGCTCAAGCTCACCATTGATTCCCATGTACACTCTAAGGTTTTCTTCCTCAGAGGATAATACAAAGTAATCATCCTCCGGATTATCATCTTCTAGCGTCCATATTTCATCTGAATAATCTAATGTATATGTCACTCTTGTCACAGAATCATCATTTCCCCAAATATCTTCATGCACACTAACAGTGGATAAATCGCTTGCATCTTTTTCTTTAGTTGTATTTGTTGAGCCATTGTTATCAGCAGAAGTACTACTCTGACTTCCGCACCCTGCACATATCAATACAGTTGTCATAAATATTGTAAATACCATTGTTCTTATCTTTAAGTTTTTCATACGCATTCTCCTTATATCTGTCTTCATTCATCATTATCATCTATTAGAATCTATTACCAACGACATCTCTCCTCTGCTGCATCTGCTGCCTCGGAATACTTGGACAAGCCATGTGTCAGATTTGCATCTGCGGATGCCTTGGTCTTCTCAAACTGTTCTTTTGCCGCTTCCATCTCTGCAGAGCCCTCACCGGCTTTTGCCGCTTTAAATGTTGCAGAGAACATCTTGCCCATATCTTTTAATGCTTCATTCTGACGCTGTTGATTCTTTGAACCCTTGAACGAGAATAATGCTGTCGCATCATCATTCACACCGAAAATATGATCAAAATGTTCAATCACGTTTTTCGAATAATCAGCTCTGTTGTATTCCTTTTCATCTTTTGAGAAGCAGATCACGATTGACTGTTTCACATATGGATGACTTCTGCGTCCACGCAGTTCTTCTTCATTTCCTACATTGATATCTCTGGCTCCGTACAGGGTGATCTTAACACCGTACTCTTCAAATGGCTGTTCCTTGCCTCCCTCTTTGGCAGTTCCATATTTTACATATGGCTCATACCCGGCAACCTGATCGTAGCGGAACAATTCATGATACATCTTGTGGTCTGCCGCCTTGCGGTCCACAATCTCAAACATACCGATTTCATCACAGAATACGATTTCCTGACATCTGCTGCCAGACGGATAGGAATTTCTCTTACCGCTCATGAAACATTCGTTGTAGATACGTTCTTGCTGCTTCATATACTCGATATGCCCGATCAGATCCTCTTTCGTAAATTCACTTACCCTTGCATACCGACTGCATTCTCTAATACAGTCTTTACATACATACTCGCCATCTCTTAATTTGGTTCGTCCCAGGGTTCCACACTCTTTGCCGCATAAAGTACAATTCTGCTTCTTAAATAAATTTCCAAATAAACCCATACTCTGTCCTCCTCGTATTATTGAATTCATCACTTTATCTTTCCTGCTCATTCTTTTCGCATAAAATTCTCCCTTCGCTACAAGCAGTCAACCAGCGCTGACAAATAGCTTGCGGAGGTGGAGCCATAGAGGAACAAATCAATCTGCCCTCTGCGTTTGGCGTTCTTTACCTTTTCAGCAGCCTCCTTTTCTGCGTTTTCATCTACCAGCAACGCAATTTTACATTCCGGACATCTCTTTTTTATCTGATCCCGAATTTTCAAGCGCTCCGTAAGGAGCCAGGGCGTATAGCCCGTCACCTCCATAATGACCACTGTTGCGGCAAAATCAAAGCATAGTCTTGCGGTATCTTCCGGTTTTTTTGCCGTTTCCACTTGGAAGTCACCATTATTACGAAGCGCCATTCTGATTGCATCGCTCATCACATAGCTTTGCATATCCAAAACGACTCTCTGCATTGATACTACCTCCTTGAAAACAAAGTATAATCCTTCATGCTGTACTCATTTTACTGTCTTTTCAAAAATTGCACATCCCCCAAACGAGGTAGTTTTTCAACATAATTTGAATTTTCCCGAAAAAAATATCCGGCTGCGAGGTTCACAGTCGGATATTTTATATCAGTATTTTAATACTCCGGCAGGACGATTTTGGTCTTGGAGGCAAGCACAGCAAGCTGGGTTCTTGTCTTGCAGCCGGTCTTTTCCATTAAGTGCTTGGTATGCACCTTAACGGTTCCCGCTGCCATGCCCAAATCTTCTCCGATCT
>JAUNAE010000093.1 GCA_030527765.1 Eubacteriales bacterium | reverse complement strand
CCTGTAAAAATGGGGCTTCTAAGAGAATTCGGTATAACATGATTTTCGGTATAACGAAAGTTATACCGAATTCGTGATAACTTTCGCAAGCAGGGCACCGGTGCTACCCACGGTACATTTTGCTTGTTGGGGCAACTCCCCAATCCCCTTAAAGATCAGTGCCGATGGCACTGGCTACGCATCCGTTCCGGACGCTATTCATCCTTCGGATGAAGGTAAAAAGAAAGAGCAGAACTTCACCAAGATGATGTAGTTCTACTCAAATTTTCTCACTCCGAATCAGATAATTTCTTATCCCCATGAGCGTATTCCGCGTTATATTTTTTATGCATGAAGGAGCATATCTCTGAGAGATATTCAAGATACATCTGATAGCGTACTTCCGGCGTAGGATGTATCATCCAGTCATCCCCGGAACGGTCATTTGCTCTCTCCAGTTTTTCAAACTTTCGAATATATCGTATGAGTCCATTACGCTCCTTGATCCATTCCTCGTAGCTTGCATCTTTAAACTGATCCGCATAGGATTCAGGACTTATCATCATAATCAATCACCTGTTTTTTTCTTCTTAGGAGCGTTCTTCAAAATCCTCATCAATCTTTTCACGCCAGTTTTCTTTGAGACTTCCACAAGCTCTCATCTCGCAGATGGCTTCTCCCAGGACTTCATAATTCAGCTGTGTCCCTCTTGCATCAGAATGATAATTCACTGCACGCTCTTTTCGGATTCCGAAGTTTGCTGCCGTCTGAACCGCATCAATATTCGCGCCAAGGAAGATGAATTCCCATCCGTATTTCTCTTGCTGCCTCTTGATCATCTTCTTCACTTTGTCACTGGAATATTTCCGGCTTGCGTTCTCCATGCCATCGGTTGTGATTACAAACACTGTATGTTCCGGGACATCTTCATTACGAATGTATTTATGTACATTTCCAATATGATGAATTGCTCCGCCGATGGCATCAATGAGTGCAGTGCAGCCACCGACCGTGTAGGTTCTCTCCGTCATCGGCTCGATCTTTTTCACATCCACCCGGTCATGAATCACTGCACTGTCATTAGAGAACAGCACCGTGGAAACCAGTGCCTCTCCCTCTGCCTTCTTCTGCTTTTCAATCATGGCGTTGAAGCCTCCGATTGTATCGGATTCAAGCCCTGCCATTGATCCACTTCTGTCTAAAATAAATACAAGTTCTGTAAGATTCTTTCTCATGCTATTTGCCCTCCATCTTAAAAAAATATGACTGCAAGGTGTTTTTTGTACCTTACAGTCATAGAATACTTTTTTGTGAAGTTCATTTGGTCGCATGGAAAGCGACATTCTGATTAACCACCAAGAAGTGCCTGATCAAATGCAAACAGCGCTTCATTGATTTCGAAGATATTGTAGTTGCCTTTTCGGATGAAGTACTCAATGATGATGTCAAATTTATTGGAATGAGACAATGCATATCCCGCCTTCATCAGCATGTCTTTTGTGTCATCCAGGGACAGATTTAAGGCAATTGCAAACGCCAGTGCAGTCTGTTTACTCGGCTTATAATTCACATCACTTCGAATCTTGGAAAACAGTTTTCGATCGATGTTGGCTCGCTTATAGCATTCACTGTCTTTCATTCCAGCCTCATCAATTTTCCGAAGAAGCATCTGGGAAAAACTCTCATCAATCTGATCCAGAGCATCCTTTAATGAGAAGGGTTCCGGCATGGCACCGAGACTCGGTGCCATCATCTCTTCCGCGTCAAAATTGATAGCGGAAACATCTTCCAGAGGAGTTAATGACCTCTTTGCTAATTCACGCCTCTGTCTGATACGGTACCCGGAATCCTCATGTGCTTCTACATAATGGTCATCGATAAATTCCTGAATATCTGCAAACAGTTTTTCTCCGATCTGTACTGCCTTCTTATCAAAGATGACAATGTAGACTGTCATATCATTTTCCAGAAGGAATGCACTGATTGTACTAACCGCAACCTGCAGTGCCTCTGCCTTCGGATATCCATAGATACCGGATGATATGAGTGGAAATGCAACGGTCTCGCAGTAATGTTCTTTCGCGAGTTCCAATGAATTCTGATAGCAAGAAGTCAATAAATCCTTCTCATGATGACTACCGCCATTCCATATCGGGCCGACTGTATGAATGATAAATTTCGCAGGTAATCTATACGCGCCTGTGATCTTTGCCTCACCGGTTTTACATCCATGAAGTGTGCGGCATTCTTCTAGTAATTCCGGGCCGGCAGCACAGTGTATTGCTCCATCCACACCGCCTCCTCCCAGAAGGGATTCATTCGCTGCATTGACCACTGCATCAACTTTTATTTTTGTAATATCGTTTCTAACGATCTGTAATGGCATTTTATCCTTCCCCCTGTCTTTTGATCCATTCCATAATGACATTCACCACATATTCCTGCTGTTGCTTTGTAAGTGCCGTCCCTTTCGGAATATTATGCCATTTCTCCAAACAGTCCCTGCAACAAGTTGCGGTTGCATGCTGTCCAACAAATACAGGATGTCCGCGCATCGGCGTCTGCTTGCCATCATTTTTAGGTTCCGCCTCCGACAGTCTCTGTGCAACAAAATCTACTGCATGACTTCGAATCTGTTCCATCCCCTTTTCACGGATATAGGCTCTGTCATTCGTTTTTAATGTAAAGCTGCTGCGAAACTTAGATTGTGCCAAACGCTGAAACAGATTCCCCCAATAGCTTGCCGGTTCCTCCTTTACCATATGAATCTGTGTTCCACCTTTGTAGGTGATTACCTTGTGCTTCTCCGCCTGTTTTTCATTTGTTGCAACGATCTTCTCATTTTTATCCGGTGTATCCTGATTCGGAACTATGTTCTGAACTTCCTTCCGAATTCGTTCTGCCAGCTTTGTATTTCGCTCTGTTGTTGTCTCATTCTTGATGGCGTAGAAGACCGCCTTCTTCTCTCCGATAAGTACCAGAATTTTCTTCGCTCTGGTCACTCCCGTGTAGAGCAGATTTCTCTGCAGCATCACAAAGTGACTCATGGTAAAGGGCATGATCACGATGGGATATTCCGATCCCTGAGATTTATGAATGGTTGTGGCATAAGCCAGCACCAACTCATCTAATTCCGATACATCATAGACCACATCTCTGCCATCGAATTTGACGGTTAACTCTCGCTCTTCCATATCTACTTTCGTGATTCGCCCGATATCTCCATTGAAGACTTCTTTGTCGTAATCATTGCGGATCTGCATGACCTTGTCGTTCAGACGGTACTGCACCGCACCTCGTCTTAGAAATATGTCCGAAGGGTTCATCGCCGTCTGAAGCACCTGATTCAGATTTGCAGCACCGCATTCTCCTCTTTGCATCGGCGTCAGCACCTGAATATCATTCACTGGATCTACATGGTAGTATCTTGGAAGATTTTCCGTGCAGTACTTCACCAGAAGCTCCACAACTTCTTCATTTGTATCTTTACTGGCAAAGAAGAAATCCGAATCCCGGCCTCCGCGCATATCTATCGGCTCACCCTTATTAATTCTATGGGCATTCATGATGATTTTACTGCCCTGTGCCTGCCGAAAGATTCTGGTCAGACGAACCACCGGCACAACACCTGAAGAAATGATATCCCGAAGGACATTTCCTGCACCAACGCTAGGAAGCTGATCGATATCTCCCACCATGATCAGTGTCATGTGCTCCGGCATCGCCTTGAGCAGGTTGTACATAAGCATGATATCGATCATGGAGCATTCATCGAGAATCAGCACATCTCCTTCGAGCGGCTTTTCTTCATTTTTCTGATATCCCTCCGGCGGTTTATATTCCAGGAGTCTGTGAATCGTCTTCGCCTCCATGCCGGTGGCTTCCGACATTCGCTTGGCTGCTCTGCCGGTTGGTGCTGCCAGAATAATCTGACTTCCTTCCGTTTTGTAGGCAGAGATGATGCCAAGTGTAGTGGTTGTCTTTCCGGTTCCCGGTCCTCCGGTCAATACCATAACCTTGGAGGATACCGCCACCCGAATTGCTTCCAGCTGAACCTCATCGTAAGTAATATCAGAAGAGCTTTTGATCTTCGTAAGCACCTTTTCTGCATCTATCTGGATCTGTCTGTCGGATGCCATCAGCTTCTGCAGCCTCTTTGCACACCCTTGCTCAGAAAAGAAAAACGGCGGAAGATAAATGGCCTCCTCATCCCGTATCACATCATCGGTACGCAACATCTCATCCAGTGTTATTTCAAGCTCTGCCTCCTCAACTTCAAGAAGCTTTGTTGCGGTTTCTATCAACTGCTCTCTGACTGCGTAGCAGTGTCCGTTTTCAGAAAGCTTATTCAGCGTATAGAGGATTCCGCTGCGAAGTCGGATAAAGCGATTTTTATCAATTCCCAGCTTTTCAGCAATGGTATCCGCAGTCTTAAATCCGATTCCCCAAATATCATCTGCGAGACGATAGGGATTCTCCGTTACGATATTGATACTGTCACTGCCGTAAGTCTTAAAGATCTTGGTCGCATGGGCAGTGCTCACCTCATGCCCTTGCAGGAAGAGCATGATATTCTTGATTTCCTTCTGCTCCACCCAGCTCTTTTTGATACGCTCTACACGGACTTTTCCGATGCCTGCAATCTCAATCAATTTATCCGGATCATCTTCAATCACATCCAGTGTATCCTTGCCGAATTTCTCTACGATCTTTCTAGCAAACTTCGGACCGACACCTTTAATCAGTCCGGATCCCAGATATTTTTCAATTCCATATACAGTAGCGGGCAGTGTCTCTTCAAACTTCTGAACAGAAAACTGCTTTCCGTATTTTGCATCCATCTTCCAGAAGCCCTCTAGCAAAAGGACAGAGCCCACGTGTGTATCCGGCATGGTTCCTACTACCGTCACAAGATCGGCAGCATTCTTCACTGCTACCTTCAGAACCGTATATCCGTTTTCAGCATTTTGGTAGGTGATTCTTTCCACCACACAGCGTAAATGATCCACAGCTGTTCACCTGCCTTCCTGTTATTCTTCTCTCTTTATGTAGGTAAGCTCAATATCATATCCAAGTTCTTCCAGCATCTTCACAAAGGTAGGATTCAGAATGCCTTCCTTTTTCTTGATGATACGATTCACATAAGGCTTCGTTGTATGGATCTGATCTGCAAGCTGCGCCTGTGTGATTTCGTTCTCCATACACTTTACTTTCACATCGATTTCTATGTTATTTTTGAGCATGACAGTCCCTCTTTTATTGCACAATTAAGATAATTTATTATATCTCAATTTCTGTGTTCTTTCAATCGCATGTCTCCTATCCCTTTTCATATGTCTAATGCAAGATATGCAAAAAGAGCCAAACAGCAGACTCTGCCATTTAGCCCTTTCTATCGATCTCCTATTCGATTTTACACATGCAGAGTCTCAATCACAGACATCATCGCCCTGCGTTCGCACACGGCCTCTTCCAGATGGAACACTCCAAATACATTGCCTGTTCCTTCCGCATAAACCTTTTTCATCACTGGATAACCCGGTTGCTCCAGTGCCTCTTGCGCAAGTGCACTGCCTTCAGCAAACACTGCCTTACCATAATAACGGATGAATTGTGCTCCTTTTCCCATGAGTCCTGTAATTTCCACGTATGGATTTTCCTGCATCTGGCAATAAACCTCTTTCATCTCACCAACCCCAAAGTAGTTGATTCCGTCCTTTAACATATGAAAGCTGATTGGTCTTGATTTTGGTTTATTATTATCGACTGTGGTCAGGAAGAATGTTCCGGACTGCTCCACACACTCATTCAACCAATCATTGATTTTTTCTGGTGCTGTTCGATTATCTTTATTCATTCCTATCTTATCTCCTATCCTGCTGTAATATCGCATATAACTTTAAATCCGAATATGTTCCGTCAGTGTTCTTCTGCCCATCGCGCATTGTGCCTTCATACTGCATCCCAATCTTTTCAAGTACCTTCCCAGAGGCATGATTTTCTACATGATGCGATGCATAGATCCGGTGAAATCCTACGCATTCAAATGCGTGCTTGATTACTTCCTTCGCTGCCTCTGTCGCGTAACCTTTCTTCCACCATTTGCTTCCTAAGCTGTATCCAAGCTCTGCCTGATCTGCATCCTCATCCACATTGAACAATCCAATCGAACCGATCACTTCATCCTCTAATGTGACTGCCCAGCCATAGAAGGCAGGATTTTTTTCATACTGCCCGATGTGCATACCAATAAATCCTTTCGCCGATTCCAGTTCTGCACATGGAGCAAAGCTTATGTACTGATTTACCAATGGATCAGATCCATAATTCTTATATATGCACTCCACATCATCAAGTGTAAATCTTCTAAGTACAAGACGCTCTGTTTTTATCTCAATTGTACCTGTATGATTCATATCACTTAACCTCATCTGTTATAAAAATCGAAAAGTTCCTTTTTGAAGAAGCTGATCTCTGCCGCCACGTTTTTCACCGTCTTCCCATGTTAAGAAGGCATAGACTTTGTTCGTATTAAAATCTAAAATCTGTGATGCTGTCATCCCTTCTTCTTCAATCCAGTTAATATTATAAATTCCATCCGCAATCTCATAGAAAGAATATGGTTCCACACCTTCTGGTGCTTCTCCCGGCTCTACTTCATGCTGAGCCTCCCATTTCAGTTCAGTCTCAGACAGATATGTCATATGAAAATGAAACCCTGTCTCATAGTCCACATCCAGTTTTCTTCCATTAATCTTCTCAAAAATTGTCATAGTCTTAGCTCCTTTTCTTTGTTTGACTTAGTTTCTTATATATTTCTCAAAGCGGAAGTATTCTTCTCCCTCATGTTCCGGGTCATTCTCTGTATGATGGTCATTGAAGAACTCTACCACTTGGAATCCACATACGTTGATGTAAAAATGGATGTTACGTTTCCAGGAATACGGGGTGAATGTCTCCCATTTTTTGATTTCCGGATGCTTAAGCTCTATAATCCGCCATATTTCTTTTCCCAGACCTTTTCCTTCCATGCCAACCTTCACATAGATAAATTCCAGATATCCAATTGACGGGTCTGGATCAAAATCAAGTATTACGCCTCCCACCATATCATCATCCTTCATAACCATGTAGGCTATCGATTGCTCTTTCTCCAAAGCTTCTCTGACATGATCCTCTGGAAGTGCCTCCTCAAAATGATCTCCTTCTGACTCTGCACCTACCTGAAAGGCGTACTGCATATCCCTAATGAATGTGTTCTCTCTTGTTTTATCAAGTTTCCTAAGCTGCAAGTTCACGTTATCCTACCTCCTGCTATTATGTATTTTCCCACGCTTGTATCTCTTTTGTATATTTGCCTGTCGCCAGAACAACATAGATTAATACGGCCAGCTCCGTAATCGGCATTGCATACCAGATGGCCTGCGGAAGAATCATTGGCAAGGTCATAATGAGTAATCCGCTGATGATGGCGCCTCTTGCCACTGAGACAATAAAGGATGCATGGGGCTTTGAGATCGACTGAAAATAATAGGTCGATAAAATATTCATCGGCAAAATCAGGAAGGATATGCCATAGCCTCTGATAATCGCCGGTGCAATCTTCAGTACCGTCTCTGTCGGTGTCATAAAGATATAGACGAATACGTTCGGAATCAAAAGTGCAAGAGCTGTCCACAAAATGCCAAAGGCGATTGCTGTCAGCACTGCATACTTTAAGACTTCCACAATTCTTTTCCCTTTATGAGCTCCGAAATTGACAGAGATGATCGGCTGTGCTGCCTGTCCGATGCTATATGCACACGCCTGCACAAAGGTGCTGATATTGATGATGATTCCATATACAGCAAGCGCATCCGTCCCCAGATATTTGAGGATCTGTCTGTTAAAGAGGATGGTGACAACACCCATAGCAACATCAATGAAGAATGTCGCAAAGCCTGTCACTGTAATTCGATGCAATTTTGCAAAAAGCTCTGTCGGCCGCACCAGATGTATCGTATTTTTTGCACCTGCAAAGTGACTCATCATCATAACAAAGGATATGACCGCGCCAAGTGCAGTTGCAAGTCCGGCACCTTTGATTCCCATATTCAGAGTGAACACAAAGAAATAATCTCCGAAAATATTAAATACGCCGCCTGTCAGTACTGCCTTTGTTGCAAGCCCCGGATCACTATCATTTCGTAAGTATGCCGCAAAGAACTGATTGAATAAGAAAATCGGGAACACAAACTTAATCGGGAATAAATACTCCTTCGCGAGAGCCATCAGTGTTTCATCAGCTCCAAAAAAAGAAAGTACCGGTGTGTCCCATACCAGAATGGCAAGCCAACTGATCAAGCCAAGCACAATGCTTCCGATCAGGGATACTGTAAATATTTCATTTGATTTTCTTACATTATGTTCGCCCTGTCCTCTCCAGGTGGAAAATATGACAGAGCCTCCGATTCCCATGAGAAGACCTAAACTGTAAATGACATTCCAGATCGGTGCAACCACTGCCAGCGCTGCCGTGCCGTCCGGTCCCTGATATTGTCCCACCATTGCCATATCAACCGCACCGTAAATCGATGAGATCAGTGCACTTCCAAACGCAGCTGCTAAGTACTTAAAGTATAGTGCTTTTATCTTTCCGTTTAAAAAATCCATAATCCCTCCATCACCACAACACAAAAGAGCCGGAAAAGGTGTCAGGTATCTCAACCCGCATCTTTTCCGGCCCTTGATTTCTCTTGAATCGGTACCTCCGATGATTTATGACTTCGCTTTCGAAATCCTTTCTATCTCTTGTTTCATGTCGATATACATATCCGATAATTTCATCTTTGACATGCTCTCGTATAATTGTCTTTCCAGTAAGTCCACACGTGACTCCATGACGGTTTGAATGGATGCACCTACCGGACACTGGATGTTTGGATGCTCATGCATCGGAAACAATGCCTCTTTATCCTCGACTGCATCGTATATATCTTTCAGCGTTATGTCACATGCTTTCTTTCCCAGATATGCACCGCCAATGCCCGCTTTGACCTCTACCAGACCTGCCGACTTCAGCTTTGCAAGTATTTTACGAATATTGACGGAATTCGCGCCCGTCGTATCCGCAAGAACTACGGAAGTGACCTTCTCTTCCTGCTCATACTCCGCAAGATACAAAAGGATATGCGATGCAAGCATCACTCTGCTTGAAAATTGCATGTTAACCTCCATGTTGTAGTTTATCGCACTACAACAATATATCAGGCACTGACGGATATGTCAAGCGCAAATGGTGGAAATATTATGGCAAACTCCGTATCTGTGCCGGACATTTGCCCTGCATTATATTTATCTGAGGGGAACATCTTTTCTTATCTGCTCCTTTTCCTTCTTTTCTTCTTCCAGTATCATCTGCACAATTTGATCAGCCACAATCCAATCCTTCGACTCTCGTTTCAGTTTTTTATACTCCAAATAATTTGCTTTCTTCCGTTCCAGAACCTGTGAGTATTCCGCACTCAATTCCTTGATTCTCGGCAGTTCTTTTAGCTCCGGATGTGCCTTCATGTATTCATCAAATGCATCTTTAGCTGCCCTTCGCAGCGTCAAAGGCTCTCTGTGTGATTCAAAGAAATCCTGATTGTAGCCGGATGCTCTATACTCTGCGAACACATCCTTCGCCTTTAGATAATTAACCTTGTGGATCTTCAAAACCGCAATCTCCTGTAGGCGATCTTCATCCGCCTTCACAGATGCCAACAGCTCTTCCTGACGTTGTGACACTATATTTGCTTTTTCATGAAGTTCTTCATAACTTTTGATTCCATGCTCCTCCATAAACAGCATCGCCTGTGCCATCTGCTTCAGGTTAAATACCTTCGCCCATCTTGTATAACCTCCGCTTTTGCCCGCCTGGATCTTTGCTTGGATATCAATCAGGAAAGACATCTCCGGTTTCTGATGCAGCTGTCCAGATACGACATTTGTACGAGATTTTTTCTTAGACTTCGGTGTATGAGCTCGGCCTCCTTCGATCACAGCATTCAGCTCATCAATGGAATATCCTTCTCCCAGAGAGCGGAACCGGACAAAACGTTTCTGATTCTTTCCTCTGACTGCCGGCTGCTTTCCATCCTTATATTCATATCCTGCTTCCTGCAGATACCGCACCAGTTCCTGGATGTCCTTTGGCTTCTGCAGCATGATCTGATCGATGGTCTCACAGATTTCATCCCGGAATGATTTCCGTTCCGGATACTCTGTTCGTTTCACACGTTCGCCGTATGGTTTTCTTGTAATAATGGATAGGCTGTGTTCCAGGCAGATTAAATCGCTAAGCCTTGCAACCGCAAGTCCGGAAAGCTTAAAATCACGAAACTTTCTGGTACAGTCCAGTGTTGTTGAATTAAAGATAATGTGGTTATGAATATGAGCCTTATCCACATGGGTTGCTACAATAAAGGCATGTTTCCCCTTGGTGAATCTCCTTGCCAGTTCATACCCAATGGCATTGGCTTCCTCTGCTGTAATCTCACCGGGTTTAAAGGACTGCCGGATCTGATAAGCAATCACATCCCTCTTCTGTGTTCTGCCTGTGATGTGCTCATACTGCCGCTTGGTCAGCAGAAATTCTTCATCACAGGTTTTGGGATCACACGCATAGGAGCTGATATATTTTCCATCTTCTGTTTTCTCTGCATTCTCAGAATAATCGGTACGGTCAGCAAGACACTGCGCCACCGTCTTTCCTTTGTTAATATGCAGCGCAATGAGTCTTGTTGCTGCCATTGCCCCTCCTTCCTGCAACGTAAAAGAGCCACCCTTTTACAGGTGACTCCATACTTGCTATATTCATTTTCCTTTATTTTATGAGTACATAAATCCAACCAGTCCGTCACAGATTCCTTCCATCACAGATTCAACCCACTGTGCGCCGAACATCAGGATAAGCAGCCCAAATTCAATGCCTGTAAGTAAGCCTACATTCAGCCAGTTAGCCTTTACCACGGAATAGATGGCACATCCGAGGACAAAGAGCATCACCGGAGATAAGATATACGCCGAAAGATTGATCAAAATGCTGGCAATCCAGTGAAGAAACATCGCCACCAGTACAATCGGAAACATCACTACTTTTATAATCAGTTTTAACAGAAATCTTAATACCTTCATCCATCTGAACCTCCCATATCTTTTCTTCACTCTCATTGTAAATGACACAGAGAAATACCACCACGATGTTGACAAAGGATTTTCTCTATGTATCGCACAGAGATTTCTCCCTGTGCTTTTCTTATTTTATATGGGACAGTTTGATCAGAAGCTCCGACTGTTTTTCCCATATTTCATCCAGTCGAAACTGCAAATCCCTAATATCTTCCGCATAAATACTGCCGGTCTCATTGGCACGCTTTGCATACTGATTCAGGTTATT
>JAUNAE010000092.1 GCA_030527765.1 Eubacteriales bacterium | reverse complement strand
CTATATGTTCGAGAATGTATTCCGGTTACACTGTTCTCCTTCATGATCTTCTGATTGTTATCTGGATAAACAGTTCCTTCGAATTCTTCTCTCTTTCGAATATCTCTTAATATTCCTCTGATGCAAAGCTTCGATTCTCATCCTGTAATTTCGATAAGGATCTCAAAGTAACTTGCGATCTGTCTTCGGTAATCTTCGGATCTCTTCTTCCAAACGATTATCTGAGATTCGGGTTATACTCTTTTGAAAAATGTTTCTTTACACAATTTTCAAAATCTTTGTACCAGGTTTGTGACACTGTTCAATATGATCCGCTGCTTCTATATACCTCACTGTACGTTGGTTCCTTCTAAAGGATTGTATTCTCTATTTGAATTGTACCGGGTCTTCTTGCAGGAAATGCAGCTTCGTCACTTCATATTGAGGATTATGAGTGCTAAGTTCTCAATGGACTTTACCTATCCTTTCTAACCGTTGCCCTGTTTTTTGTTGTATCGGGTTTCGGTTTGTCTCTTTGTTTTTGTTGAGTTTATATTAACACCCCGCCCTCTATTTGTCAACACATTTATTTGTAAATTCAACTATTTTTCTCATTTATTTTTATTATCACATATAGTTTCTATTTATTTTGTATATTGTATATTATTTTCAGATATTTATATGACTTAGAAAATCTCATTCTATATGTATCGAACTCTGCGATCCGCCGTAGACTCATCTCAGTCGGGGATTAAGACCCCCACTGAGACTAATTTGTTATCCCCCACTTATAGAAGATGGTGGTCTCCTCGACTGAGATGAACGCCAGGTGGAACTTACCAGTGCCTGCAAAAAACGGCAGGGAGATCTCTCTTCTCCCTGCCGGACATTGATCTGGAGTCAATCGGCTTCTTGCAATCCGCTTTGCCCCTTGCAAAAACCGAATCTCGTAAGAGGAATCGTAACGATTCCCTACCTTCAGCCTTACTCTATTATTTTGCGTTATAGTTAATGAGACATCCTTTCAGAATGATCTCTCTCTCATCGTCTGTCAGTTCTCCAAGGGTCATGACAAATTTGTGCAGGGTACCATCTTTCACTACATAAGCGCGGATGGAATCTGCTTTGTTCACAACTGCTTCGCGGATTCCCGGGAAGAACAGATAATCTCCGTTTGCGAAAGGAAGCTCTCCCTCCGGAATCAGGAATGGAAGCATTCCCCAGTTAATGAGATTGGAACGATATCTCTTGGTTGCGTATTCATTGGCAATGTTCGCCCATCCTCCGAGAACCTTCTGGCAGGATGCAGCCTGCTCACGTGCAGAACCGTCGCCCGGTTTCACGGCAAAAATGGTACTTCCCACTCCAAGAGACTCTCTGGCATTTTCAAATTCACTTGTAACAGCTGCAAGTACACTCTCCAGCTCCGGAACTGCTGCAACCGGATCCTCTCCTGCCTCAATCGCCTTCTGTGCTTTCTGAATCTCTTTTGCACGGCCTACGTACGCAGGATCTTTACGGCTCAGAGCAAACTCCGCAAGACCAAGCGGGTTAGAACGGTAGGAGGAAGTTTCTCCTGATGGAATCAACTCATCTGTTGTGGTAACCGGATCATGAATCTCAGATACCACTTTCAGCAGAAGATTATCTGCCAGCGGAGACATCTTCGGCCAGTCTTTGATGTTCGGACCGAACTGAATCTCAACATCCGGATCGGCAATCCCCTTGCTGTCAAAAATACGATTCTCGTAAATTGTCTTATCGAAGTAATATTTGCGGCTTGTGAAATCACCTGTGTATTCTTCGGCGGAAGTCAGGAATCCCTTGTTTGCTGCGGTTGCCGCAATGGAACGTGCATCCATAAGTGCAACAGAAGAAATCTGACCGTTCTGTACTTTAGAACCTTCACGGTTCGGGAAGTTACGGGTGACATGACGAATGCTGAGAGCATTGTTTGCCGGGGTATCTCCTGCACCGAAGCACGGACCGCAGAATGCTGTCTTAACTACCGCACCGGTAGAAAGAAGATCTGCAAGTACACCGTTCTTTGCAAGTTCCATATAAATCGGAGTACTTGCCGGATATACGCTTAAGGTGAAGGCATCCGCTCCAATGCTGGCACCTTTCAGAATGTCTGCTGCTGCGCAGATATTTTCAAATCCGCCGCCGGCACATCCACCGATGATACCCTGTTCTACATACAGTCTTCCATCCACAACTTTGTCTCTTAGACTATATGGGACCTTACCGTCCAGGCTGACTGCCGCACGTTTTTCTACATCTGCAAGAATATCATCCAGATTTGCCTTCAGTTCGTCGATGGTGTAAGTATTGCTCGGATGGAACGGCATGGCAATCATAGGTTTGATCTCACTGAGATCAATCTCTACACATCCATCATAATATGCGCCATCCTCCGGATTCAGTTCTTTGTAATCTTCGCCTCTTCCATGAATCTCATAGAATTCCTGAATCTTCTCATCTGTCTGCCAGATGGAGGAAAGACAGGTGGTCTCTGTAGTCATAACGTCCACGCCGATACGGAAATCTGCACTCAGGTTCTTCACACCGGGTCCTACGAACTCCATGACTTTATTCTTCACATAACCCTTGGCAAAAACTTCTCCGATAATAGCAAGTGCCACGTCCTGGGGACCAACTCCCGGACGAGGTGTACCGGTCATGTAAATTGCAACAACCTTCGGCATATTAATGTCGTAAGTCTGAGAAAGAAGCTGTTTCACAAGCTCCGGACCGCCTTCTCCCATAGCCATGGTTCCCAGAGCACCATAACGGGTATGGCTGTCGGATCCTAGAATCATACGTCCACCGCCTGCAAGCATTTCACGGGCATACTGATGAATAACTGCCTGATGAGGCGGAACATAAACACCGCCGTATTTCTTTGCACAGGTAAGACCAAACATGTGATCATCTTCATTGATAGTTCCGCCTACCGCACAGAGAGAATTGTGACAGTTTGTAAGCACATAAGGTACCGGGAATTTTTCAAGACCGGAAGCGCGGGCTGTCTGGATAATTCCTACAAATGTAATATCGTGAGAAGTCAGCTTGTCGAATTTGATCTGGAGCTTTTCCATATTTCCCGATGTGTTGTGGGCTTTCAGAATTCCGTATGCAATGGTTTTCTGTGCGCCGGTTTCTTTGTTCAGTTCCGGAGCGGCTTCCCCTTCCGGAATCACCTTACCATTGGAAAGAAAGATTCCTCCATCGTATAATTTCATTGTTTTTCCTCCTCGAAGATTCAGAGTAAAGCGGACATTTTCATTCCGCTGAAAAATAGATGTGTTTTCACTTTAGCAATGTACATTATTATAGTAAATTTCCCATGAAGATGCAATACCTATTCCTACAGTCCATCGTATCCGTCAGTCTTCCGAATAAAAAAGATTTGATAACGATTACTACTGACCATGACTACTGTACATTGACTTTCCCCCGGTAGTTTCGTTATACTTGTTCCTATAGTTACTCTACATTTCGGGAGGTAGTATTATGCGTATTTGGGGAAAAATCTGGCAGGACAATCACCTGCTGAAAGATACAACAATTGTCGATGACGGCAGCGATACAAGAACACACAAAGTCATTCATGCACTGGAGCAGATCTGCTATGAGTTCGATCTTGGTAATCCCATCTGGCTGGATTCCACCATCCGGGACTTCAAGCGCAACGCAAGGGCTCGTTTCTATCAGGACAATTTCATCGAGCAAATCCCCTTTGATTATCTGGAAATCCAGGTGCTCGAAGAAGATTAACGTTACAGCTCACGCTGAGAACTATAATTGAATCCCCCACAAGGCCATCTGAACCGTTCTTAAGGCCATAAAGCCATTAGAACCGTCCCCAAAGCCATGCGGGGGATTTTCTGATTACATATTTTCCAATGCTTCCACAACCTCTTCAAATTTCATGAAGTGTGAAGCTTTGACAAGGATGGTATCTCCATCCTGCACATATTCCGGCAAGTGTCGGAGCAGTTCCTCTCTGGATTCTTCATAGATCACATGAAGGGTAGGATTGGCTTCTTTGGCAGCCTCTGCCATATGACGGCAAAGTTCTCCTACGCAGATGCAGACATCAATGCCGCAGTTTCCTGCGTGGAGTCCAACTTCTCTGTGAAGGGCAATCTCATTTTCTCCAAGTTCTCCCATATCTCCGAGAATGGCAACACGACGGCCGGCTCCATCTCTCAGGACATCCAGGGATGCCTTCATAGACATCGGATTAGCATTGTAGCAGTCATCTACAATCAGAAGTTTATCTGTCTCAATCATGCGGAAACGACCGCTGATTGGCTCCAGTTTTTCAATTCCACGGCGAATCTCTTCTACATTAAGTCCGTAGATTCTTCCAACTGCAGCTGCTGCGAGAGCATTGTAAATCATATGTTTTCCCGGCATCGGAATCTTTACAGAGAAGGCTTCCTCTCCCAGATGAATGACGCATTTCATTCCCTTCAGTCCGAGACTTTCGATCTCTGTTGCGTAGACGTCTTTGTCGGAGTCCAATCCGAAGAATACCGGAACAGTTCCGTTCACTTCCGTTGCACGGCAAAGTTTGTCGTCATCTCCGTTCAGCACAATATGCCCATTCGGACGAAGATTTGCAAACATCTCTGTCTTGGCCTTGAATACTCCGTCCCGATCTCCGAGATTTTCCAGATGACAGGTTCCAATGTTTGTAATAACACCTGTGTCCGGTTTTGCAATTGCAGACAGTCTTGTCATTTCTCCAAAATCACTGATGCCCATCTCAAGTACTGCAATTTCATCTTCATCTCTCAGGCGAAAAACTGTCAGCGGCAGGCCCAGTTCGTTGTTGAAGTTACCCTGGGTTTTGAGCGTGCGGTATTTTTCGCTGAGTACAGAAGCGATCACTTCCTTTGTACTTGTCTTTCCGACACTTCCGGTAATTCCAACAACCGGAATCTTAAGCTGCTCCAGATAAAAGGCCGCAATATCTTTCACTGCCTGCAGAGAGGACTCCACCTGAATGTAAGGAAGGGTTTCTCCCGGAAGTTCTCTTTCTGACAGGGTTGCAAATGCTCCTGCCTCTCTTACCTGTGGGATAAAGCGATGACCGTCTGCTCTCTCTCCCACGATCGGAACGAACAGACATCCTTCTTCCGCCTTGCGGCTGTCTGTGGTGATGGACATTACTTCCTGATGAAAAGCTGCCTCATCTCCGTGATAAACGCCGCCGCACACTTTTGCGATATTTTCTAAAGTCAGATTTTTCATAGACTTATGCTTCTCTTTCGTATTTTTTCATGGAAACCTCAATCAGATGCTCGCAGAGTGTCGGATAATCGATTCCAAGAACTGCTGCCTCCTGAGGAATCAGACTGGTTGGTGTCATACCCGGAAGTGTATTTGCCTCCAGGCAGTACATATCTCCGTTCTCTTTCATAAGGAAATCCAGACGGCAGTATGCCTCAAGGTACAGAGCCTTTGCTCCTGCTTCCGCATAGCGCTGCATCTTCTCTGTCAGTTCCTGACTAAGAACTGCAGGGCAGGTCTCAATGGTATTTCCGGAATATTTGTTTTTGTAGTCATAGAATCCTTCCAGCGGCTGGATCTCAATGACCGGATATGCTTTTCCGTCTACAACGGCAACAGAGAATTCTCTTCCCTTTACATACTCTTCAATGACAACTTCATCCTCATAAGAGTATGCATTCTTCAGTGCATCCTCATATTCTTCCTGATTGTTTACAATATAAACACCAACGCTGGATCCACCGCAGCATGTTTTGACAACAACAGGGAATTCCATTCCAAGATTATGAATGTCTTTTTCCTGTGCCTTCTTCGCCATAGTGATTCCCTTTGGAGTCGGAACATTGTTCATAAGGAACATTTTCTTTGTGATTCCCTTGTCCATGGCAATGGCACTGCTGAGATATCCGGTTCCTGTATACTTGATACCCATAAGGTCGAATGTTGCCTGAACCTTGCCATCTTCTCCATTTGCTCCGTGAAGTCCCATAAATACAATGTCAGCTTTCTCGCAAAGTGCAAGGACATTCGGTCCAAAGAAATTGCGGCGGTTTTTCTTCATCTCCTCGATCTGATCGTCAAAGCTCTTCATATACTCTGACGCTTTTTCGATGTCATATTCTTCCGGGAATGGATTGTTAAGATCTGCGTTCTCATCTCCGCAGAAAATATCCAAAAGGATTGCCTGATGTCCTTTCTGTCTCAGGGCACCGCAGATACCGGTACCGGATACAATTGAAATTGCACGTTCTGTGCTGGTTCCTCCAGCCAATACTACAATCTTCATATTCTCTCTCCTTAATAAATAATGACAGGGGTTCCGACTTCTGCCCCCTGATATATGGTCTGCATACTCTCGGACGGAACTTCGATGCATCCCCAGGTTCCCTGATCTACGTAGGCTCCAAAGGAAAAATCTACCCGTCCCGGCGCATCATGAATACCGTAATTCTCACAGAAGTTCAGGTACCAGTTCACACTGGTCTGATCTCTCCCGTCGTTGTAAGGAGCACTTTTTTCCTTGAGAGAATATACGCCTGTTGGTGTTGCCGTATCGGAACTTCCCGGAACGCCGGAAACAATGCCAGTCTCCACAAGAGGCTGACCGTCCACGTACCAGACAAGCTTCTGAGCAGTCAAATCAATTTCTATATAAGTATATCCAATATCGTTCCGTGTGTCACGACTAAATGCACTTTCTGTGTAAATCGGTTCCCTCACCTGGGTATTTCCTGCCACTATGGCCTCAATAAGTGCCTGTGTTTCCTGCTCCACATCAATATTCCAGCCATAATCCCCTCCAGAAACCGTGATCACAGTTCCGTCGTACTTGCGAAACTCCCTTGCTCTGCTGCCGGTATTGTACTTTTCTGCAAGACCTTCCACGTAGCTCTTCACTATCTCCGAATCAAGCTCATATTTTCCATCTTCCCGAGGAACAATCCATCCTGCAATTTTTTCGGAATCGACCCTTTCCACCTTATCTGCAAAGTCATAGGTGATCATGACATCCATGACTGTTTTTACAAATTCCAGATTCTCCTGCATCACAGGATCTTCCGCCCGAAGCATTGGCTCCTGATAGCATCCTTCCTCTTCCAGATGAACTTCCCTCTCTCCGGAAAGCATCGCCTTCACGATCGCCTCTTTCAGTTTTCCGTAGATCAGAGTGGTGCCTTCTTTTTCCGGAATAATGACATATTCTCCATTCTGCTGTTCTACAGATGCATCTCGGGGCTGTTCTACATTCGCCGGCTGCATACAGTTCAGTTCCTGAATTCTTTTTTCCAGAAGTGTTTCATCGTAAACCAGTTCTTCCTCTGCCGTATACTCCTGATGTTTGCCAAGAGAAGCAAACCACAGAGTTCTTTTCTGATTTCTGAGAATGTCTTCCACCTCGCCCTTTGGCTCGTAGGACAGTCCCATCTCAGAAGCCTTCATTCCTTCTACGCCATTGCCTCTGGTAACAACTGCAAGCTCATAGGCCTGGACCTTTGCGTCCAGAAGATTCTCTGCCTCCTCCGGTGTCTTGAAATCGCACCGAAACCCGTTGATCTCCGTGCCCGGAAGAAAATGTCCTTGAAAATACAGCAGCCCACTGACATAGGCTGCTGCAATCAAAATCAGAAGGATGAGAATCAGAAGAATCGTCCCAAGCCGGCCGGTTCCACCTTCATTCTTTTCTTCACTCATAATCAGATCTCCATACGTTACCGTTCACGAAGCGAACAGTAACCTCCATACTTCTATATTCACAAGCAAAGCAGACATTTGTAATCCGCTTCACCGCTTATTTATGACTCTCAACATTATCGAGCGTCTGCGATCAGTTTGTTCACGCTTACCAGCTTCACACAGAGAACAAACACGTTCACTGCCTTTTTCAGATCTTCCTCAGACGGGAAGGTCGGTGCAATTCGAATGTTGCTGTCTTTTGGATCTTTTCCATATGGGAAAGTAGCTCCTGCCCCTGTCATAACGACACCGGCCTCTTTCGCTTTGGCAACAATCTCCTTCGCACATCCATCCAGAGAATCAAAGGAAATGAAATATCCTCCGTGAGGATTGGTCCAGGTTCCGATCTCCAGATCTGCCAACTCGGAATTCAGCGCATTCAGGACAATCTCAAATTTCGGACGGATGATGGCTGCATGCTTTTTCATATGCTCATGAAGACCATTCAGATCTTTGAAAAAGCGCACATGACGAAGCTGATTCAGCTTATCGTGACCGATGGTCTGAACGGTCATATAACTGCGGAAATCATCCAGGTTCGCCTTAGATGCAGCAACTGCCGCAATTCCGGAGCCCGGGAAGCTTACCTTGGATGTGGATGTAAATTTGTATACAAGATCCGGATTTCCGGCTTTCTCACACTCTTCCAGAATCTCCACGAGGAAGTCCTGGTTATCATCATACAGATGATGAATGCTGTAGGCATTGTCCCAGTAAATTCTAAAATCCGGTGCTGCAGGTTTCAGTCTCGCAAAACGCTCTACCGTCTCTTTGGAGTATGTATATCCCTGAGGATTGGAGTACTTCGGTACACACCAGATTCCTTTAATTGCATCGTCTTCGGATACGAGGCGCTCTACCATATCCATATCCGGGCCGGTTTCAGACATCGGCACATTGATCATTTCGATTCCAAAGAACTCTGTGATACGGAAATGGCGATCATATCCCGGAACCGGACAGAGGAATTTAACCTTATCCAGTTTGCACCAAGGTGTGTTTCCCATCACTCCGTGAGTCATGGAACGTGCAATGCTGTCAAACATTACGTTCAGGCTGGAGTTTCCATAAATAATAATGTTCTCCGGTTTCACCTCGGACATCTCGCCCAGAAGTCTCTGCGCCTCAGGAATACCGTCCAGCACACCGTAGTTACGACAGTCTACACCGGTCTCACATCGCAGTTCTGCGTCTCCATCCAGAACTTCCATCATCTTCATAGAAAGATTCAGCTGCTCTGCCGCAGGTTTTCCTCTGGACATATCAAGAGCCAGCCCCTGTGCCTTCACATCCTCGAATTCTTTTTCAAGCTGTGCCTGCAGAACTTTCAATTCTTCCAAAGTCATTTCGCTGTATTTCTTCATATTACCCCTCTCTCTGACATGAGGTATCAGTCACATGTTCCACATCCTGATGCCTTACTTCTGCTGTGTTATGGTCAGCCACAATTGGTTTATCCCATGGCTTTATCACGTTAATAGAATGCACTTCGGCATTTCCTGTCCATTGTAGTATTCTCATTTCCCGATTGTCAAGTCTTTTTGGGGGCTTAAGGCTTGCAACTATGCGGGATTTCCTCTATACTGGCAAAGATGATATTGCTGTTGAATTTATGAAACTACAGATAACTATGAGGCTATGAAATCATTGACAAATATTTATAGAAAAGAAAGAGGATTCGAATATGTGGATTGCTGATGGCTGGAAAGAATATGAAGTTCTTGATACATCAAACAAAGAAAAACTGGAACGCTGGGGAGATTATCTCCTTGTTCGTCCCGATCCCCAGGTAATCTGGGATACCCCAAAGAAAAACCGGGGCTGGAAAAACAAAAACGGACACTACCACCGCAGTGCCAAGGGCGGCGGAGAATGGGAATTTTTCCATCTTCCGGAGCAGTGGGACATCCATTACAAAGACCTGACATTCCATCTGAAACCATTCAGTTTCAAACATACCGGTCTTTTCCCGGAGCAGGCTGTCAACTGGGACTGGTTCGGTGACAAGATCCGTAAGGCGAATCGTCCGGTGAAAGTTCTGAATCTCTTCGCCTATACCGGCGGTGCAACTCTCGCAGCTGCCTCCGCAGGTGCTTCTGTCACCCACGTCGACGCTTCCAAAGGAATGGTCGGCTGGGCAAAGGAAAATGCGCAGGCTTCCGGCCTGGGGGATGCTCCGATTCGCTGGCTGGTGGATGACTGTGTCAAATTCGTAGAACGTGAGATCCGTCGAGGCAATCACTATGACGCTATTATCATGGATCCTCCTTCCTACGGCCGCGGACCGAAAGGTGAGATCTGGAAAATCGAGGATGCCATTTATCCTCTGATTCAGCTTTGCACGAAGCTGCTCTCCGACGATCCCCTGTTCTTCCTTGTAAACTCTTACACAACCGGTCTTCAGCCGGCGGTACTGACTTACATGCTCTCAACCGCTCTCAAAGAGTTCGGCGGTCATGTGGATTCTCAGGAAATCGGACTTCCGGTCACCTCCACAGGACTCGTACTTCCATGTGGCGCCTCCGGACGCTGGGAAGCTTAAAATCGTTTCACAAAACTTTATATAACATTGAATTGTCACGCTTTTCGTACTATAATAAAATAAAAATGCAACTATTCAGCATCATAACGGTTACTTACAGAAGTAACTTCAAAATACTGAACAGCTGCAAAGGGGGGCGTGATCGAATGAATGCAACAACGATCTCAACAAAGGAAGAGGTTCTTTCCTCTGCTGTTACTCTGAAAACCGAAGAAGATAAGTGTGAAGCGTGTGCCTGTTCCAGCTGCTACGGAGAAGGATTCTGCGATCACTGCAGTACCTGCTCCAATGCTTCACGCTTCAGAGACCGCTGCAATGCTTATGAAGGGCCGTATACTTACTAAGTAATTTTATTATTACTGTAAAAGTCCTGTGGCGCGAGTGAATATTCTTTCTTCAACACAAAAATACCTTTCCGTTCTGCAATATCGTCTGAACAACTTTATTGCAATCGGAAAGGTAATTTTTTTATCCAACTAAGGGCATAATATAGGAACTCCAAATCCAGCTAATCGGCATGACCAGCACCATCGCAGGTATCATATCCGCCGTTGGAAACATCTTGACCTTCATCATACGGAAACCTGTTGCCAACAAAAGTACGCCTCCGCAGGCCTTGAAATCATTAATCATATCCGGTGTCGTCATTGGGAAGATGATTCCCGCTGCCAAAAAGAGGATCATGAAAATGATAAACTGCGGAACTGCGATGAAACAAACCACCGCACCAAGAAGACATGCAAAAATAATCGCTGTAAAGAAATCCAGAATCGATTTGGAAATAAGAATGGACTGCTCTCCTGTCATTCCCGATACGATGGAACCATAAATTCCGGTACCGCTCGCACAAAACAAAACAATGATTGTAATTAAAGTCTCTCGAAACTCTGTTTCTGAAATATCAGATTCCTTCTTTGGAATGATCTTACTTACGATCTTTTCCATCTGTGCACATCCCCTGGAAATCCAATCTCCAAAATGAATCGCAAGACCGATGGCAGTACCTACTACAACAGAAAAAATAACTGCCGGCATATTTACCATCAGTACCACAGATGCAATTCCCATCGTCATCGCACAAACGCCAAATACCATGTTCAGCTTCTCTTTGAAATCAAGGCTTAACTTGTGACCGAC
>JAUNAE010000563.1 GCA_030527765.1 Eubacteriales bacterium | reverse complement strand
AAAGCAGCCATTGTCGGATGACAATGACTGCGGGTTGATAGGATTGGATGGGATACGATTTATTGGTTTCTGTATTCGGCATACTTTTCCGAAATGTGACGGATCCGTTTGCTGACGGCACTGTGGTTCTGATAGCCCACCTTGGCAGCAATCTCTTTCAGAGTAAAACCGTCGGCTTTTAACTGAAGTATCTGCCGGTCACGTTCTGAAAGGGTCGTGGTAAATGCTTCGAAGGTCTGCCTTACAAAAATCTCTTCCTCAAAAGAAGTGCCTTCGGAAGTTATAGAATCCGGAGCATCCTCCATGAGCTGATCCAAAGACAGCATCGCTCCGACGCTGGTCCGGGAATGTGACCATCTTCTCATGAAATCCTTTTTTACAAGACTGTTGCGGAAATCATAGTCGGTTTCATCACGGGTCGCCCAGATCGTGTCGATCATAGGCTGCCAGTTCTGTTCCTTTACGATCATCGGGACAACAGATCCGATCAGGTTACTGAACTGCTGATAAGTCAGGAAGGGAACTTCCATACCTCTTGGAATATTGAAAAGAGACTGTAAGGAAAGCCCGATGTGCTCAAACTTTTCCCTGATATACGGAATGATCGTATAGGCCAATCTCCATAATGGGAAATCTCCGGAATAGGAATTAAAGCTTCCGGGAATCTCTCTATAATCGCCATCCTTGTTCGGCACTTCGAAATACTGCCAGGCGCTCCACGCATAGCAGTCCCAAACCAGTTCCAGAAATACATCCGTGTTCAAAAGTTCTGCATAATCATCACTGCGGATCACATCAAATGGACAACGCGGCAGATTCATATAAGCAGGTCTTTTGGAAACAAGTTCTTCTGGCAGACTGTAAAAAAGTGTGAGCCAGGACTTATTATTCTCCGGCAGAATCTGCATGATGTTTCCCGGTTCCAGAAGGATAAAGCCTTTCGGTCCGGATTTCTTTTTTTCCTCTCGCAAAGAATCTCACCTCCTCATCATGTATTTTTGAGAAAAATCTCCCTCTATATATACATGGCACGAAATGGGGTCAAATGTTCCATGTGTTCCAAATATTTTTGAATATTTTTTATTCTATCATAGTTTCTAATATTTCCAATGATTATAATTCGCAGCCAACAGCTATCAGTTACTCATCTTTTTTGCAACGACTACAAAGCGTCCGTTATCAGTGTGGTAACTGCAGGTGGAGAGCGTTATAAGTTCATCTCCATATTCCACAGCGATACCCGTATCATAAACAGCAGCAGCTTTTACCTGTGTTATATACTCCTCAAATACCACCGGATTGGTCAGATCAGTGTATTGATAATATCGAAATCCTGCTTCGTCTTTTGGAATTGATTTGCCATAAAATGCAGCAATGACTTCATACTCACCGTGCTCATAGAGAGTATCAAAACAAATTATCTTATGCTGTTCCCAATACTTTTTATCCGCATACTTTGGCAAGCTGCCGAACATGGTTCCGTTTTTCATATGATGGCCATAGATAATATAATTTCCGCATCCATCAAAACAAAAAGCATCAAGAAACGGGGTTCCGCTCTGCGCATCACCCTTATCAAAGGTACGACGAAGATAATACTGCGGATCTTCCGGAGTGTGCATGACCGGGTAATTGACAGTGGTATCATCGATACGAATCCAACCAAAGAAGTCTCTGTTCTGCTCATATATAGCTTCATACTCAGGAAGAATCATAGGTTCTGTGTTTGTCTCATTCTCCGGTCCTACAATTGCCGGCAGAACTACTATGGTCTGATTGTTTGGAATTTCTTCTTCCGTATCCTGCTGTTTTTCTTTCTCCTGCTCAACAATGGCAGTTAATTCATCAAAAGCAGTCTGCTCCTGCGCACCTGTAATGAGTGTAGAAACTATCATGTAAAGAGAGAAAAATGCTGTAGACGCCGCTATAACGACAACAAGCGTGATTACACTCTTTCTTTTCATAGCTCTCATTTCCTTGTCAAAACGTATTCTATGCCAGCTGATTCTTCAGCTGCAAGTGTGAGCTTGCTGCCGTTTACAGTAAAGATATATGTATGATCTGTTACATTTTCATTTTCAAAATCAATAACAAGCTGGTCTTCTTCAATCGAGTAAGAAA
>JAUNAE010000562.1 GCA_030527765.1 Eubacteriales bacterium | reverse complement strand
GCTGACATTATGAAATGGCAAAATGAAATGATGAGTATGGGATACAAGCCAACATATCTTAGGATGTTGCAAAATCAAGTGAGTGCACTGTTTAACCATGCCGAGAGGTTTTATGGATTAAAGAATAATCCGTGCAAGAAGATTGATAAGATGGGCAGATCCAATGCAAGAGAATTGAACTTTTGGACAAAAGATGAGTACGACAAGTTTATTGCAGGTTTTCTTGAGAGAGAAGAAATGTATCGCATGGTCTTTCAAATGCTCTTTTGGTTGGGATGCAGAATCGGAGAAGTTTTGGCAATTTACTATGAGGATATAGATTTTGAAAATGGAACGGTATCGATTAGCAAAACATACTATCGCAGAAATCAGAGAGATTATATTACCTCTCCTAAAACGGAAAGTTCCAATCGAAAGGTACAGGTTCCAAGATTTCTGATGGAAGAGTTAAAAGAATACACAGGAAAAATCTTTGACCTAAAGCAACAAGACAGAATCTTTCCAATTACGGAAAGAGCAGTTCAAAAGAAGATGAAGGAGAAGATAGAGAAGTTAGAAATGACACCGATTCGAGTTCATGACTTGAGACATTCACATATTGCATTTCTTATCGAAAAGGGAGTGCAACCGCTTATGATAGCAAAGCGGGTCGGGCATGATTCGGTGAATACAACTATGAATATATATGGACATCTCTATCCGGATAAACAGAAACAACTGGCAGAGATGTTAAATGCGGAAGCCACCGGAGAGAAGTCGGCATCGGTTATTCCGATGATGACGGAGGAAAGTCTTCGACGGGCAGGTGGCTGGAGATAAAAATATATATTTATATGGAGTGATCAAGCGGCGAAACGCTTGCCCCCGCACTTTTGGACAAGCAATGAGCCAATCAAAAATGCTTGCATTTTTAGTTGGCGAATGCCCGCATCCGCAATGATAATTGCGGATTGGCTTGCCAAAGGTGCTAGGGGGTTATCATCTATGGCAAGGCCAAGATGATAAGCCAAACTCCGACAGAAATAGAGGAGAGGAGGATGCGTATGGGAGGTATATCTTTTACAGCACATGTAAGTAGCAAAAGTAACGGAATCATATCAAAGGCAAAACTGTCTGGTGTGGCAAAACATAATCTAAGGAAGTACAAATCCAATGAGTATAGCGATGGTAATATCGTTGTGTTGCATGGAAGTCATAATCTGCTTCGGGATGTAAAGCAAGTCTATCGAAATGAATTTGATGAAGCATTAAAAGAATACAATGCGAAGCAGGATAGACCAGAGCGAAAGATAGAAAACTATTTTGAACATGTGGCAAACAAGAAACAGGATATGGCAGTCGAGATCATTATTCAAGTCGGGGACAAAGAGTATTGGGAAATGAATCGTTGGAATCGGAGATATGCTGAATCTATTTACTCGGAGATTTTGGATGAACTGAAAAGAATCTTGCTGGGATATATTGTTGCCAATGCAGTTGTGCATTTGGATGAAGATAGCCCACATATGCATGTGGTTGGTGTGCCGGTAGCAACGGGATATACAAGAGGGTTATCTAAGCAGGTTTCAAAAAGACGGGTATTTACGAAAGAAGTTTTATCCGAAGTGCTGCAAGGTGAACTTCGTGAGTCTGCGGATAAGATAGTGCAGTATTGGTTGGATAGACAATTAAAAGAGAAGTCGAAAGGGCACAATCACGATTTGACGGTTGCTGAATATAAAGCGGAACAAGAATTTCAAAGGTATGAAAGATTTCTTGAGCGCAATGAGGAAGAACAAGCACGATATGAGGATTTGCAATGCAGGAATGAGGAGCTGGATCGTCGGTATGATGAATTGCTCAATAAGACGGAAGAATGTGAAGCGCAGATAGAGGAAAAATATCAGTTGTTGGATAGTCTGGAAGAGGATGAAAGAGAACTAAGTTTGAAGGCGGAAAAGGCTGCGGAGACTTACGATATTATGTTGGCTCTGAGTAATGAATATGAAATGCGAGATAAGATGCTGGAACTGATGTGGGAGAATGAAAAATTAAAGAGAGAGAATTCTAAACTAAAGGAAACATTGAACAAGGCGTATGACTTTATGAAACAGGTTGTGATAGAGGGAAGGAATATGTTGGAT
>JAUNAE010000091.1 GCA_030527765.1 Eubacteriales bacterium | reverse complement strand
TGACAGCACGTAACTTTTTAATATTTCATTGTCCACTTGACGGATAGCACACCAGAAACGCATCTGTCCGCTTTGGGTTGACAATGCTTTGGATTTAAAAAGAAAAAGAAATAAAATCGGGAGTTTGGGGTTGACTTTTAGAGAATTTTCTCATAGCATTTATGTAGATATCTATAACGTGTCAATAAATGATAAAAAGGGGAAAATAATGAGAGAAAACTCGATTGTACCAATTTATCAACAGATCAAGGAGGACATAAAAAAGTCTATTAAGGATGGTACTTATAAAACAAAAGATCAGATTCCATCCGAACAGGAATTAATCAAAGAGTTCAATGCAAGCAGAATCACAGTCCGACGGGCAATTGAAGAACTGTGTACAGAAGGTTATCTGGTGAAAATTCAGGGAAAAGGAACTTTTGTCAGAAGTCCGCGTATTCATCGTAAAATTGTCGGAGTAGCCGGATGGGTTCGAAGCTTTACAAATTCATGCAGGGACGAAGGCATGGTGGCAGGGGCGAAGGTATTGAAGCGTCAGATTGTACCTGCTAGAAAAAATGAGAGAGAGTTCTTCGGGCTGGAGGATGGAGCACTGCTTATATTTATAGAGCGTGTTCGAACCGCAGATGGAATTCCGGTTTTACTGGAAAATCACCTGTTTCCGTACGAAAAATACAAAGATTTGCTTTCAGTGGATCTGAATGATGTTTCTTTGTTTGATACGGTTAACAGAATGTATGGTGAGTCATTTGTAAATACGCAGTCTCGCTCTATTGAAATCGCCAGAGCATCAGCGGATATTGCAAAAGTTATGAATGTTCCTTTGAATGAACCGCTGTTTTATATGAATGTTCTGTTCTTAAATCAGGATCAGAAACCTCTGTGTATTGGACATCAATATTATCTGGGTAGTCGTTATATGTTCAACTTGTAAAAATGAAATACTTATCGTGTTCGAGACAGGGACGTCTGAATGGCAGATCAAGATCTGCTGTTCAGACGTCTCTGTCTTTTTGCGTTTAAGGATTCTGTGTATGCGGAAAAAGGAAAGACCGAACTCTGAAATTTTTTTGAAATTAACACTTTACAAAAACAGAGAATGATGATATTATACGTACTAGATATATAAAACGTCTATAACGTCTTGAATGAATCGGAAAGGAGAAATTATTATGGTGAAATTTACGGCTGCCGGATATGTATGTATTGATTACTATCCTGATTTTAATAATCGATATTATGTGACAGGAAATGGAGTAGATGTACTGTTTAATTTACTGGACCTGAGACAGGATGTGACATCCTCGGTTGTTTCGGCAATTTCAGATGATGAATATGGAAAGGCATCTCTGGAAGCCTTTCAGAAGAGAGGTATTGACTGCTCTCATCTCGACATTATTCCGGGAGGAGCAACACCTAGTGTACCGCTTCATCTGATCAATAATGACCGTGTTCATGGAGATCCAGTCAGAGGTGTCATGGGAAACTATGAATTCTCAGAAGAAGCGATTGATTTTATCTGTCAGCATGACATTATGCATTCTGACTTTACCGGAAAACTGATTCCTCGTCTGGAGGAAATCCACAAGAGAGGCGTGCAGATTTATTTTGATTTAAGTACCAGAAGAAATGATCCGGATGCAAAGCATATCCTGAGCAACATCGACTGTGGTCTGGTTTCATTTGATGGGACTATGGAAGAAGGAAAAGAGTATCTCCGGTACGCATGCAGCCTTGGAACAAAGGTGATGATTGCAACATTTGGAGAACAGGGATCCCTTGCATATGACGGTGAAAAATTCTACAGAGGTGACATCGTGCCGGTGAAAGAAGTAGTAAATACGGTAGGAGCAGGAGATTCCTATTTTGCAGGATTTATTTCCGGAATGATTGATCATAAGCCGATTGATGAATGCATGTATGAGGGTGCGAAGAGATCTGCAAAGGTAATCGGTACATTTGATCCTTATCTTTAATGAGAATAAGCGGACAGAAGCTCCGTTTTTAATAGAAAACAAATGAAAAGGAGAAACGATATGGTAATTGATATTCATGCACATCCGATTTTATTTGATGTGATCAATCAGGACCGGGAAGATTTCGAGAGAAGAAGAAAACAGCTTGGTGTGTATAAATCAGGAATTACGCCGCTTGATTTTGAACTGACCCTGTTAAAAGATGCTCAGATCGATAAAGTTGTTCTTCTTGGAGAAGATTACTCTTCTGAAGGACAGCCTCCGATGGTCAGCAATGATGAAATGAAAAAAATCGTTGACAGCAGTCCGGAGCATTTTATTGGATTTGCAGGAGTGGATCCAAGAAGAAGTGATGCAAAAGAAGAACTGGTTCGTGCTTTTGATGAACTGAAACTTTCTGGTCTGAAGCTGAATGTTTCCAGACTTCATATGTATCCAAATGATCCTTCTTTGCTTCCTCTTTATGAAATCTGTGAAGAAAGAAACAAACCAATCATGTTCCATGCAGGATACAGCTGGGAACCAAACACGCCTTCAAAATATGCACGACCGATTAATTTTGAAGATGTTGCAGTGGATTTCCCAAATCTGCGTTTCTGTCTGGCCCATATGGGATGGCCATGGTGGGAAGAAACAATCATGATGCTAATGAAGTATGACAACGTTTATGCAGACACTTCTACAGTTTATATGGATTCACCAAAGAACTATTATTCACATTTATTCTCAGTGAATATGGATCTGAACTGGCTTCAGAACTGCTTTGCTGAGAAGGTTATGTATGGTTCCAATACTCCAAGATTCCGTCACATCAGAAGTCTTGCAGGTATCAAGAATCTGCCGCTTCGTCCGGAGGTTCTGGAGGCAATCATTGGAGGAAATGCAGAACGTTTCCTCGGACTGGAGGGCTAAATGGTTAAATTATATGAACGACAGCTCGAATCCAAACATGAATTCGACATGATTTTAATCACTGATGAAGTAAAGAGAACAGTGGAAGAGAGTGGAATCAAAAACGGTATGGTTGCAGTGATTACAAAACATACAACAACTGGAATTATGATTAATGAAGCACTTCCGTGTGTAGAAAAAGATATTGAACTTCAGCTGGAACGTCTGGTACCGACAGATTATCCGTATGTGCATACACATATGCTTCCGACCTATGGTACCTGTTCAGGCAATTCACCGGGACATCTGAAATCCATGCTGGCGGGAAATCACTGTATATTCCCTGTAATTAACGGAAAGATGATGACAGGTGGGGAACAGAATATTTACTTTGTGGAGTTTGACGGTCTTCAGAGAAGAGGCTACTTTATCGAAGTAATGGGCGAAGAATAAACAGGAAAGTGAGGATAAAAAATGATTTTTGGTATGAATTTTGCTTTCCTGGAAAAGTATTGGTTTTATTATCGCGATGGTGTGATTCTGACGTTGGAGCTTGCTTTCTGGACATTGATCTTCGCATCAATTCTTGGAATTATCATGGGAATGATTCGTGTTCAGAATTACAAGGTAGTTAGTCAGATCATTGATGCCTTCATAAATTTTATCCGTGGTGTACCGGTAATGGTTCAGGTATTTATTGTTTATTACGGAATTGCAACTCAGTTGCCTCAGTTTTGGGCTGCAGTTCTGTCCCTCACAGTAAACAGCTCTGTGTATATTGCAGAACACACCAGAGCCGGTATGCAGGCGGTAAACAAAGGGCAGATGGAAGCAGCTCGCTGTATCGGAATGTCAAAGCTGGAGGCGAACTGGTATATTATCATTCCACAGGCAATCAAGAATATCCTTCCGTCTTTGTGTAATGAATTCATTCTTTTGATTAAAAATACATCAATCGTATCTGTAATTGCACTTCACGAACTGACCTATATGTCGAATGCAGTTCGTGCAAATACCTTCCTTGCATTTGAGCCATTGATCGTAGTAGCAGTAATTTATTTCGTAATTACTTATGTGATCAAGAAGTTAATCGGCGTATTGGAAAGGAGACTTCATGCACATGACTAATGAAAAGACAAAAGAAGTAGTAATCAGGGTCGAAAATCTGAAAAAGAATTTTGGTGAACTGCAGGTTTTAAAGGATGTAAATCTTGAGATTCACAAAGGCGAAGCCGTGGTAGTAATCGGGCCATCCGGTTCCGGAAAATCAACCATGCTGAGATGTCTGAACCTTCTGGAAACGCCAAACGGTGGAGATATCCTTTTCCATGGTCAGTCAATTTTAGGAAAAGGAATGAAGATTGACGAGTATCGTGAAAAATTCGGTATGGTATTCCAGCTTTTTAATCTCTTTGAAAATTTAAGTGTTCTCGACAACGTAACAATCGGACCACGTAAGGTGAAAAAAGTACCGAAGGAAGAAGCGGAAAAAAAGGGAATGGAGCTTTTGAGAAGAGTTGGTCTGGAAAGCAAGGCAGGCTCTTATCCGGCACAGCTTTCCGGCGGTCAGAAACAGCGTGTGGCGATTGCAAGAACACTTGCAATGGAACCAGAAGTAATTCTTTTCGATGAAGCAACTTCTGCACTCGATCCTGAAATGGTAGGAGAGGTTTTACAGATCATGCGTCAGCTCGCAATGGATGGAATGACTATGGTAGTAGTAACTCATGAGATGGGATTCGCAAGAGAAGTTGGTGACCGCCTGATCTTCATGGATGGCGGATACATTGTAGAAGAGGGAGATCCGAAAGAAGTAATCGGAAATCCACAGCATCAGAGAACCAAGGACTTCCTGAGTAAGATGCTTTAAACGCTGAGGCAGATGACTGCCTTATGCAGAGACGGAATCACCGGATTGGAATATAGACCGAGGGTGCGGTTTATAAATATAATTAAAAAGGAGAAAAAAATGAAAGCTTTAAAAACATTAGTTGCATTAGGAATGATCGGCGCAATGACATTATCAGCAGGCGTTGCTACTTATGCAGAGGAAGCAGCTCTTGACACAGAAAACATGGGACCTATCTTTACTGATCTGGTTGAAAATGGTGTTCTTAAAGTTGGTATCATCGGAAACGACCCAACATTCTGCTTCCATTCAGTTGAAGACGGAAAAGATGTTCTTGCTGGTTTCGAAGTAGCTGGTATGTATGAAATGGCTACACGTCTTTCTGATTACCTTGGACGTGAAGTAACAGTTGAATTCTATGAATCAGACTTCACAGGATGTATGTCAGCTCTGGAAGCAAATCAGGTATTCTTTGTAACTCGTCTTTCCCCAACAGATGAACGTAAAGAAACATGGTTGTTCACAGATGTATATCACAAATCTGATGAGTGCTATGTAGCTCTTGCTGAAAATGCAGACAATGAAAAATTCACAGATACACTGGAAGGTGTTACAGTAGGTGCTCAGATGGGATCTACAGATGTTGTCTTCACAGGAACAAAATATCCAGATGCTCAGATCGAAGAATTAAGCACAGTTCCGGATATCCTTCTTGCAGTTAAGAACGGAAAGCTTGAACTTGGTGCAATGAACGCTGTATCAGCAGCTATGTCTGCTCAGGCTAACCCAGACCTTGTTGTAGTTGACAAGCTTTGCTGGACACCTGGTGATGACCTTGACAAAGGTTGTGGTCTTTGCATGGCTTATGGAAACGAAGATTTTGCAGAGTGGGCAAACGGATTTTTTGCAGATATCAGAAGCGAAGGGCTTTGGGCTCAGATGCAGAATGATGCAGCAGAGCAGCTTGATGCTGAAGCTCTGAAAGCATTTACAGTAGAATAAATAAATAAAGAAAAACAACTGTTCAAGTGGAGGTCAGTTATAATCATGAACGTAAAAGAAATCGTAGCAGCAATTCGTGCAGAAAAACCTGAAATTGATTCTGTTTACTTTGTAGGCTGTGGAGCTTCCCAGTCTGATCTGTATCCAGGAAAATACTTTTTTGAAGCAAACGCAAAAAAACTTCGTGCAAGCCTTTATACCGCTAATGAATTTGTATATTCTACACCCGCAGCGGTTGGTCCAAGATCCGTCGTTATTACCTGTTCATTAAGCGGTGGAACACCAGAAGCAGTTGAGGCAACAAAAAAGGCAATGTCTCTGAATGCAGAAGTAATTTCTGTTACAACTGATCCGAACTCACCTTTGGCAACAAATGCAAAATATGCGCTGATTCATGGCTTCTATAAAGATTATGCAGCCAAGATGGAAAAAATGACAAATGTTATTGCGCTTGCATGCGAAATTCTGAATACATATGAGGGATATGAGCATTACGACAAGATGCAGGATGGATTTGCAAAAATCTATGATCTGATCAATGACTCTGTGAAGATGCTTCTTCCAAGAGCAGAGGAATTTGGTAAAGCATATAAAGACATGGATATGCTCTATGTAATGAGCTCAGGTGCAACAGCTATGGTTGCTTATTCCTTCTCTATGTTCCTGATGATGGAAATGCAGTGGGTACCTTCCTCCTCTTTCCATTGCGGAGAGTTCTTCCATGGACCATTCGAACTTACAGAAAAAGATGTTCCATATCTGCTTCTTATGAATGATGGTCCAACTCGTCCGATGGATGCCCGTGCGATGACATTCCTTCAGAGATTTGATGCAAAAATGACAGTTGTCGATGCAAAAGATTTCGGTCTCGGAAACGTAATTGCAAAAGAAGTAAAAGAATACTTTAACCCAGTTCTTCTGAGCGGCGTTCTCAGAATGTATGCTGAGCAGCTTGCAAAAGAAAGAAATCATCCTCTTACAATGAGAAGATATATGTGGAAACTGGAGTATTAATCAGAACTTATTCATAAGCAGAAAAGTGCCATCGCAGATTATTCTGCGGTGGCATTTTTAGACAGGAGGAAAAAATGCCATCTATAAGAAGAGAGCAACTGGCAGCAATGGGATGCCATTATCGTTATTGTACATTAGAACAGATGCTGGATGCACAGGCTGCAGCAGGTTTTAAAACACTGGAATTTCTGGCAATTGCACCACAGTATCACCTGGATGAAAGATGCTATCAGTCACCGGATGAGGCAAGAAAAATGGCAGAAGACAGAGGACTTCATATCGGATGCTTTACACCGGAATGTGCCGGCTATCAGTATCTGATGTGTGCACCAGAGGACGGAGTCTTTCATGATCTGAGTATGGAATACTTTAAACGCGGCCTGGAGTGCGGATCAAAGCTTGGTGCAAAAATGCTGCTTACCAACTGCATCGGAGGCGCATGGGACGAAGAATACGAGCGTGTATTTGACCGTGCGGTCAGAAGTCTGACAGAACTTGGAAAAGTTGCGGAAGGATATGGAATCACAATTGCGGTAGAAACCGTACGACCAGAGGAGAGTAAGGTAATTATCAAGCTTCCGGAACTCGTTCGTCTGCTGAAAGCAGTTGACAGTCCGAATGTAAAAGGTGGTCTGGATACAACTGCTATGGGTGTGGCAAATGAGACACCAAGAGAGTGGTTTGCTGCTCTTGGAAAAGATCTGGTTCACATGCATTTTATTGATGGAAAACCATATAAACATCTTGTATGGGGAGATGGATTATATCCGCTGGAAGATTATCTGCAGGTTATCAATGACAATCATTTCGAAGGCTATCTGACTCAGGAAATTACAGATTCACGTTACTGGGACAATCCTGGACTGGCAGACAAAAGAGCAATGGATGCATTCCGTCCATATATTATAGATTAATTTCGGAGGAGGAAGAAAACATGCAGTATATTCGCAGAGAACAGGTGGCTGTAATGAACCACCATTATCATTATTATACGTTGGATTATTTTCTGAAAGCACAGAAAGAACTTGGCATGGAGACAATTGAATTCTGGGCAGGATCTCCTCACATCTGGATGGATCATTATTGTGCATATGATGTGAATAAGGTAAAAGATAAGATTGCTTCATATGATTTCCACATTGGATGTGTAACACCAGAGAATACAGCTTATATGTATCAGGTTGCCGGCTGGGAAGAGGACCAGAAGGACAGAGCGTTTAAATATTTTTCAAATGGGATTCATCTGACAGCCGAGCTGGGATGTGACCGTATGGGAATTAACTGTGGCTGGGGTTATCTGGGAGAAGATAAGAAAGAAGGATATAAAAGAAGCACGGAAATGCTTTCCCGTCTGGCACAGGTTGCCGAAAGAGAGGGAATTCTTCTGATGGCAGAGACAACTCCTCGTGGCTTTGGAAACGTAGTATGTACGCTGGAAGATCTGAAAGAACTGATCAGCACGGTTGGAAATAAAGCATTGAAACCAATGCTTAACACGACTGCGATGAGCTGTGCAGGCGAAACGATGGAGGATTGGTTTGAAGCATTCGGAAATGACATCGAACACATTCATTTTGTAGATGGTATGCCGGAGGGCCAGCTGATCTGGGGAGATGGTATTCATGATCTTGCAGAATGGATTTCTGTTCTGAATCGTTATGGATACGACAAGTATCTTGGACAGGATATTACAGATGGAAGATATATTGAACATCCGGAATTCTATGACAAGAGAAGCATTCGTAATCTGGAAAGATATATGAGACCTGAGGACTAGACGATGAAAAATATTCAGGAAGAAATAACAGAAGTAATCGAAAATATCTGTGAAGAGAGAGCAGAGGATGGTGGAATCAGATCTGTCATCTGGATCGGTGCAGGCGGATCCTTTGCCGGTTTCTATCCTGCACAGTATTTTATGGAACATGAAGCAAAGGAGATACGATCTCATGCATATACCAGCAATGAATTTGTATTTGCTCCGCCATCCTTCTGCGGCAGGAATACATTAGCGGTCGTATGCTCTATGCGTGGAACAAAAGAAACCTGTGAAGCGGCAAGAGCCGCAAAAGAACTTGGGGCTGTGACGCTATCTCTGTATGTAGATGAATCAGAGATGACAAGAATCTGTGATTACAATATAAAATATGAAAGTATTGCAGTGGATGAGAGCAGAACGGAACGGGTGAATTCCAGCATTGCGCTGTCAATTGCAATGCACCTGGTAGAAAAAACAGAAGGATATCAGCATTTCCAGGACGCGATGGATGCTTTTGAAATTGTGGACGACATTTATCGTAAGGCGGTCGAGTATACAACACCGCTGGCAGAAAAATGGGCAGATCAGAATAAAAACGAGAAGGTAATCTATGTGATGGCGAGTGGTCCTGCGATGGGCTCTGCCTATATTTTCTCTATCTGCAATCTGGAGGAGATGCTTCAGCTGGATTCACCGACAATCAATTGCTGTGACTTCTTTCATGGTCCATTTGAAATCCTTGACAAACGTACTTCAGTATTTATACTGGTATCTGAGGGAAGAGTCCGTCCTGCTGATGACAGAGCGATTCGCTTCCTGAATACGTATGGTGGAGAAAAGATATATCTGCTGGATGCAAAAGAGCTTGGAATCAACCGAATCAGGGATTCTGTGTGCGAATACTTTAATCATATCCTGTTCTCCCCGATACTGAATAATGTATATATGAGAAAACTTTCCAAAGCGATTCAGAAGGATTATTCAACCCGTCGATATATGTGGAAAGTAGAATACTAATACAACGAAAACAGGAGAATACTGCACAACATGAAAAAGATTTTGCTGATTGCAACAGGAGGAACAATTGCATCAAAATATACAGAAAAAGGACTGGCACCGCAGATCACTGCAGAGGAATTATTGTCCTATGTGCCGGAAGCAGCTGAGTTTTGTATGATTGATACGATCTCACCATTTTCACTGGACAGTACAAATATTCGTGCGCAGCACTGGGTGATCTTGTCTGAACTTATCGAAAAAAAATATGAGTATTATGATGGATTTGTTATTTGTCATGGAACAGATACGATGGCATTTACTGCAGCGGCATTGTCTTATATGATTCAGAATAATCAAAAGCCGGTCGTGATTACGGGAGCGCAGAAGCCGATTGACCTTGCTATTACGGACGCAAAAGCAAACCTGCTGGACAGTCTCAGGTTCGCATCCCATCCAAGAGCTCATGGAGTGAGTATTGTATTTGGAGGAAAGGTAATTGCGGGAACCCGGGCGAAAAAGGAATTTTCAAAAAGCTATAATGCGTTTTCCAGTATCAACTATCCGGATATTGCGGTGATTCATGATAAAAGAATTATTTTCTACATCGATGATAAGGATCAGAACAGCAAACCGCTGGAGTTCTATCATGAAATGAATGAAAAGGTTGTTTTGCTGAAGTTGATTCCGGGAATGGATGCAGGAGTACTGGACGCGCTGGCAGACCACTATGATGGTCTGATCATAGAATCCTTTGGAGTTGGCGGATTGCCGGATTACGGCGATGGCAGCTTTGCCAGGGCAATTGAGAAATGGAATCGTCAGGGAAAACTGGTGGCACTAGCTACCCAGGTGACGCACGAAGGCAGTGACATGAGCATTTACCAGGTTGGAAAGGAAATCAAGGAAAAATACAAGATTCTGGAATCCTATGATATGACACTGGAGGCGACTGTTACAAAAATCATGTGGATTCTGAGTCAGAAGCACGATGCAGCGGTGCAGGAAGCGATGTTGTATCAGACAATCAATCATGACATTCTGGTGTAGGTAGGCTCTCTGGAGAAAACATATGAGTGAATTTGCAGTTGTTTTTGACATGGATGGCGTGATCTTTGACACGGAGCATCTGATTCAGGAGTGCTGGCAGATCGTTGCGGATCGATATGGGATAGAGGATATCAAAGGTACCTGTATGCGCTGCACCGGCCTGAATCTGAAAGCTGCGACAGAGATTTTCTTAAACAGGTATGGGGCAGATTTTCCATATCTGGAGTACAGAGCGGAGGCAAGAGGATTGTTCTGGGGTGAAAAATACGGTGGATGTTTTCCTGTGAAGCCAGGGGCAAGAGAAATTCTGAAGTGGCTGAAGGAGCAGGGAATACCGGTGGCACTTGCCTCTTCTACAGCAAGTGCACAGGTGGAAAAAGCGTTGCGAGATGCAGATTTGTTTCAGTATTTTGATGAGATCGTCTGTGGAGATATGGTGACACACAGCAAACCTCATCCGGAAATTTTTCTGCGTGCATGTGAACGTCTGAAGATCGCACCGGAGAAAGCATATGCGATTGAGGATTCTCCAAATGGTCTTCGGGCAGCATTCAAGGGAGGTCTGATGCCGATTATGGTGCCGGATCTGACTGGACCGAATCAGGAACTGGAAGAAATCTCCGTGCTGATCTGTGAATCGCTTTGGAAGGTAAAAGAGTATTTTCAGAAGCGGATATAAAAAAGTGACATAATCCGACTGAGATGGAAAGAAGGATTATGTCACTTTTTTCTGTTGGCGAAAGAGGAAATCCTTATAGTATGAAATGTACGCGTCTGAGTGAAATTAGCAATGAAGAGGGGAATATGAAGAAATTTAAAGAAAAATATCTGGCAGCAGACAATTTTATCTTTATCCTGAATTATTCATGGAACAGATTTCCGACTAAAATCCATGCCATGTACTTTTAA
>JAUNAE010000561.1 GCA_030527765.1 Eubacteriales bacterium | reverse complement strand
TGATATATCTCATGATTTCGTTTTCTCTCCTACTCAATTTATTGTCGATTATAAGAAGCATTAACGGAAATTTTCTTCTTATGCAAATCCTGCCCTAACTGAAACGCCCGAAACAGTTCTATTTTCCTCTCATAGCCTTCGCCAATCAATTGAATTCTATCTCGGTCTATCTGTGAATCCAACATGTATAACTCCTCTATAAACGAACGCGTCGGAAGTTTTGTTTCAAATATTCTTTAAACATAATTTTATCTCCTTACCGTCATTATACCGCTATATCGGTATAGTATACAAGGATATCTTTATATTTTCCCAAATTGCACAAAAAGGGCCTTTTCGCTACTGCGACAGACCCTTTCAAATCTCTTATAATTCCTGACTGTTATCCTCCAAGATATGCTTTCTTCACTTCATCACTGGCAGCAAGTTCTGCTCCCGTTCCGCTAAGTGCAATCTCACCGAGTTCCAATACATATGCTCTGTCTGAAATTGCAAGTGACTTTCCTGCATTTTGCTCTACGAGTAAAATCGTTGTCCCTTCGTCTCTGAGTTGTTTGATAATCTCAAACACTTGGTCTACCAAAAGTGGTGACAATCCCATCGAAGGCTCATCCAAAAGCAAGAGCTTTGGATGACTCATCATGGCACGTCCGATTGCAAGCATCTGTTGCTCTCCGCCGGAAAGTGTTCCTGCAATCTGATTTTTACGTTCTGCCAATCTTGGAAATCTTTCATAAATGCCTTGAATATCTTTTTTCACCTGAGCTTGGTCTTTCTGCGAAAAACCACCCATCAAAAGATTTTCATATACGGTCAATTCCTGGAAGATACGTCTTCCTTCCGGAACCTGTGTCATACCCATGTGTACAATCTTGTGACATGGTGTTTTTGTAATATCCTGACCGTCAAATATAACGGTTCCGCTGTGTGAAGGAAGTAACCCACTAATGCTTTGCATTGTTGTCGTTTTCCCCGCACCATTTGCTCCAATCAAGGTAACAATCTCACCTTCATTTACTTCAAAACTAATCCCCTTCAGCGCAGCAATCACTCCATAATATACCTGAAGGTCTTTTACTTCTAATAATGCCATGTTTTACCCTCCAATATATGCCTTGATTACTTCCGGGTCGTTCAGAGCCATCTTGGTATCACCTTGTGCCAGAACCGTCCCAAAGTTTAATACAGTTACTTCATCACAAAGACCGGAAACAAATTTCATATCATGTTCAATCAATAAAATTGTCATATCGAATTCATCACGGATACGTTTGATAATATCCATAAGATCTTCTGTTTCGTGAGGATTCATACCCGCTGCCGGCTCATCCAATAAAAGCAACTTTGGATTGGTAGCAAGTGCACGTGCAATCTCAAGCTTACGTTGTTTTCCGTAAGGAAGATTGCAAGAAAGAAGATTTCTCTCCTCCTCTAATCCTACAATGCGAAGGATACTCTTCGCTTTATCACGCATTGCTTTTTCACAGCGAAAATGTCTCGGCAAGCGGAACATACTGTCCACCAAACTGCATTTGAATTCCGGCTGATTGTGAAGCCCTACCAAAACGTTACGAATAACCGTCATATTGTTAAAGAGACGGATGTTTTGGAAGGTACGCGCAATCCCTTTATGGTTGATGGTTGCCTGTGGTTTTCCTGTCAAATCCTCTCCATCCAGATAAAACTTACCGGTAGTCGGTTTGTAAACTCCGGTGAGCATATTGAACACCGTTGTCTTTCCTGCACCATTTGGCCCTACCAAACCATATAATTGTTTTTTCTTAATCTCAATATTTACATCCTGAACTGCCTTCAATCCACCGAAGGATATACCGAGATTCTCAATTTTCAAAATTGTATCACTCATTATTTAATATCCCCCTTTCGGTCCGGATTCATCGTAGAACTAGTCGGTTGTAATTCTACTGAAAGCACTTCATTCATCTCAATCTTTGTCGGAACACGATCCCATTTTGCTTCATCATCTGCACGATGAGCAGGGTCGTATTTGCGGTTCAGCACCTTACGTAACAACTTCTTAAGTGAATACTGATTACGGAAATTCTTCAGTGCCGGTGCATTGTTATAGATGACAAGCACGATTAACACAACTGCATATAATAAATC
>JAUNAE010000560.1 GCA_030527765.1 Eubacteriales bacterium | reverse complement strand
TTGTGAACTTCCTGTCTTTTACCCACTCAATCGCTTTCAGCGGTTGAGTTTTCTTTTGATTTAGGCCCGCCAAGAAAAGCCATGATCTCCTCGTCGGTCCGGTCGCTGTCGATCAGAGCTTGCAAAAATCGCTCTCTCCGCAACGCCTCTTTTTGGTCCAGCAATTCTTTCAAGACATCCATTTCTGCATCCAGTTTTTCTCTGGTCTTAGTGATTCTTTCTTCCTGTCGTCTTATCTTTTCATCAATCGCAATGCTTCTTCTCGACATACTTCCCCCTCATTTATTCCGCCGTCTTCAGCAGCTCTATCAATTCATTTATCGCTTTCCGGAGATATGCATTTTCAATTCCAAATGCCTTCAAGATCGCTTTCTGGGTCGCTGTTATTGCGTGATCACGGCGGTATCCATCTTGCGCAATCCGGATTAGTTCCATCTTTTCAAGCTCGCGTATCGCTGCCGGAACTGTCATATAATTCGGTTCCTTTCCCAGTCTTTCTTTCTCGTCGAACAGGCTCGTATAGATCTTATTTCGGATGATCAGCGCAATAAACTCAATGAAAATCTTGCTTTCAACAGATTCATTTGAGTGCACCCGAAATGCATTATTTCCCAGATATGATTTATCACCTCGGAACAGTTTCTCTGATGCATCACGTCCCTTGTAAAGCCTAAGTGCTTCCTCTGCATTCATCTTTTCAGACGTTACAATCGCGAAATAACCACATAGCTTCAGTTCTCGATCTATCACATCTTTTCGTTCCATTCCGTAGAGAAATGTCTGATCCTTGTGGATGATCGGCTTAAAATATCGAAGGACCTGTTTGCCAAGCTCAACATTTTTCTTTCCTTTGAGCTTTTTTAGCCCCTTCGCTATCTTATCCAGTGTGTTTTCAAGCTTCTCCCGTTCCGCGTTGTTTCTTCCGCTGGAATAGTAGATGTGGAAGTACCGCTCCTTCTCATCTGTTGGATATAGCTTCCGTTTAACAGTAGTACCATAGGCGTGATACCCAGATATCGAATGACTTCGACTATCTTCAAAGGTTCCTTTTACCTCCAAAACCGACTCGCTTACGAACTGGGCCATTCCCTTGACCATGATTACAAAACTATATCCGTTGCGATCCATGAAGTGTATGTTAGGCTCGCTAAAATAGCCGCGATCCAGGATAAAACCAACATTTTTATAGCCGAACGCATTTGCCTTTTCAAGCATGCATTGAAGCTGTGATACATCTGCAATACTGCCGAGATAATCCTCATAATACAGTGGTTCTCGATTATTCCGATCATACGCGATTGCATAATTCACGATCGGCTTGCTCTTATCATCCTTTGCGTATCCATACTCAGCCATGTCAATCTCACCGGATTGACAGTTCTTATTCGTCGAATCGTATGAAATATATATCTTTTCTCTGTGATCTCTTTTCTCGTTCCAGGAGTTTAGAAATCCGACTTGTTGGTCTTTCGCGATATCCTGCAAAAAGGATCCCACTTTGGTGTCACTGTATATCTTCATCTTTTCCGAGAAAAGAGGATGATGATAGGCGTATGCAGGATAATACTGTGCCGCATTACCTTCCGTAATAATGGTGTACGCAGCCAAATCCAGCAATAATCCGGCTTCCTGAGGTTTAAACCACTTGAGAAGCATGGTGCTAAGACCATAGTCCTCAATGATCTTACGTATAACAATCCAAGCACCGATCTGCAGACAGCAGCTTCTGTTAGAGTTCTGCCTTTCTTCCGGAATTTCAGCATCCGGGAAGAACTTCAGAAAATTTGCATTGGGATACATCCGTGAGGAGTCCTCTAACGTAACTTTTCCGATCGTTGTTCTTTTCGGGATGTTGTATTTTTTGTCCGGATGATAAACACGGTCATACTCGTAGTTAACGTAGTACGTTCCCTTGAGATTTTTGATGTAAATCTTCCCCGGGCACTCAGGTATTTCAACGGTAAAATCGCAGTACATAACGCCTCCTGTTGAGTGGTTATTTGCACTCTAATTTTACCATCTTTTGAGTGGAAACGCAATTCAATAGTGCCTGAAAATGGCTTAAATCCAACATTTTTACGGCTTATTGCTCGTTTTTCGCGATTGAGTGGGTATATCTACTGGAAGTTCACAT
>JAUNAE010000559.1 GCA_030527765.1 Eubacteriales bacterium | reverse complement strand
ACATGGCTCTGTGCCAGTCTTTATCATTCTGGACAGGTGCAGATGCAGGAAGAATACCGTGATGGTTTCCGGTGAGGAAGGATCGTAGGAAATCTCGACGGTACACCCAATCAGCGCAGGCTTCGTCTCGTATTGCTGCCCTCTAAAGCTGATGCAGGCGCCTTTGTTTACCTTCCGTTCTTCATGATGAAGAAATGCTTCAGCCACGACAGAGACATCGAGATAACTGAGTGGCCGCGTGTCTCTATTCCATTCCTGTAGAGGAGTGATTCCGCCTTCAGGAACAGCAGCGCCTAAGCTTTCGTAGTATTCACTAATGCCTGCGTGGGGTTTCTCATGATAATACTCGTGCAAGAAGATTGCCCATAATCGATTCAATTCTTCCAGTGTTCGTATATTTTTAAGTTTTGCTTCCCGGTTAAAGGCATCCACGACCTGGTGGAATTTTTCTACCTTACCTTTGCTTTTCCCGCTTCTTGGGCGGGCATGCTGAACGCGTATTCCAAGCTTGGATAAAGACAGCTTGATCTGCTTGGCAACGTATTGTGATCCATTATCGAAGTAGCAGGCATCAAAGGTTCCGTGCCTCACGATAGCCTGATGGAACGTATCTTCAATGATCGATTCGTCCTGCGTATCATAAAATCGTGAGAATAGTAAAAATCTCGAATGGTCATCGATGGCTGAAGAAAGATAGGTCTGGACCTTAGCTCCATTCTTTCCAATAGGCAGCTTAGGACCGTACTTAATATCGCCCTGAATCAGCATCATTCGATGTGGCTTGCAGAAGCGTTTGGAGGAGCTGTTTCGAGCAGCCCTATACATTTGCATTTGATCACGGCCATATCCCGCGCGATAAATATATCTTTCCAGAGTGGATCTTTTCAAAACGCCAGGTGCTACAAGTCCCTCCAACTCGAGGATGTAGATAATCTGGGCAATCGAACGTTCCGGCACCTCTTTTCGGAGCTGTATTGCCTGCTCTAACAGATACTCAAAGTTTTCTGGCTTTTGCGATCGATGTTTCGTACGGGTTGCTGGTCTCAAGCCAGAGAACTGCCCATTCTGATAGGATTTTTCGTATCGGTACAAGGATCGAACAGAGATCCCCTTCTCCCGTGCAATCTGTTTTCTTAACTGAATCTTCTTGGCATCATCCAGATCCTCTGCCAGCAATGGTGCAATCAGCTGGAAACGCGCAAGAGCTTCCTGCTCCTGCCATTTATTAACGACTTCTTGATTTGTATTCATGTAGAATGACCTCCTTCTGAGATCACTATACATGGCACACCAGTGACAGACGAAGCAAAGTAGGTGCATAAGCATTACCAGGGAAGCGCGGATAACTTGCCTCCACTGTTGTAGATGACACGGAGTATGATTTCCAGCCATTTCGGACGAGAAGATCTAATTGTATCGAGCAGAGAATTCGTTGAGAATAGGAGTTCCTCTCCGAGATTCAGTAAATGGGAACCGATCTGCCTCAGCTGTCCCTCTATGTTTGCAAGATTCCTGTTAAACCACTTGATCCAGCGGATCATGGTCTGCAGACAGGGGTAATCTTCCGTGTCCAAATCCATCGGAGTAACAATCTCATCCAGTACACCAGAAATGATCTCGGATGAGTAGTGCTTGTAAGGGGTAAGGCAATCGGGCAATTCATTGTGATACCGCCTGCAAGAGCCACACTTGAAGCGACGGATCATGAGCCAGGATCTTTCGCCACCATCCCTCTTGAGGATGCGTTTTTTGCAATCCCGGTATTTTAACGTGCCAGCACAGACAGGACAAACAGGAAGTTCTTCTCTGCTCTCAACAAAAAACACCGGATTCCTCCTTGTAGGAAAGCGTGTAATCTGTTACTATAAACATGGTTTTATACCAGGTCTCAGAGTACACGACTTGCAGGGAGGGTGCTCTGGGACTTTTTCTTTCTGTAGTCTAATGACAGTATATAGAGCAGCCCAGAGACTGACAAGAAAATCAATAAAAAGTTAGTTTAAGGAATCAGCAACACCTATATTTTGAGAATAAAAAGAGAATAATAACCACAAGAGATCAATGAGTGAAATACTTGTTGATCTTTTTTTATGAATATAGAGTCGGAAATACTGACAAAATAATTCTGATGTGATATGA
>JAUNAE010000558.1 GCA_030527765.1 Eubacteriales bacterium | reverse complement strand
GAGGTTCTGTACGATGAAGAAGCTTAGACCGGGAGAAATGGTTCAGATCAAAACTGTAGAAGAATTACTTGGAGTAGTAAATGAAGAGTCCGCAATGGACATTGAGATTTATAAGATCAGTAGTTTCAAGGGACATCCGTTTAAGGTAATAGATGATGATAAGATGCTGGAGCTGGTGGAAAGCATCAAAGCTAATGGAGTGTTATCACCGGTTCTTCTTCGTCCTTGTGGAAATGATCTATATGAAATGGTATCCGGTCATCGCAGATTACATGCTGCCAAACTGGCTGGACTTACTGCCATTCCTTCTATTATTAGAGAGATGACAGATGATGAAGCTACGATTGCTATGGTCGATGCCAATATACAGAGGGAGGAGCTGCTTCCGAGTGAGAAGGCATGGGCGTTTAAAATGAAGATGCAAGCCATGAAAAATCAAGGAGCTAGATCTGATTTGAGTAGTGACCCAACTTCCACCCAAATTGGGTGGAAGTCAGAGACAGCTGTGTTAATTGGAGAACAAGTTGGAGAAAGTAAAAATCAAGTACGTAGATATATTCGACTTACAGAATTGATTCCAGAACTTCTCGATTTGGTAGATGCCAAGAGATTAAACTTCACGGTTGCTGTTGATGTTTCTTATATAGATAAGGAAATTCAAGGCTGGCTGAATGAATACATTCATGATAATGGTCCAGTGAAAGCAAATCAGATTGCTGCTCTTAGAGAAGCAATTGCCACCGGCCCTATGACTCAGATGAAGATGATTATGATCCTGAATGATACTCAGCCAGGAAAGAAACCTTCTAGTAAATTCACGATTCCGGATAAGAAACTTCGTGAGTACTTCCCGAAAGAATATTCCACAGATGAGATGAGAAGTGTCATTTTCGCACTTCTGGATCAATGGAAGAACGGAGGTGGAAGTGATGAAATTTGATTACTACTATGGATCGCAGGCGGAGCAATTCAGTTTCATACGAATACCAAGAGCTATGCTTACTGATGAAACATTTACATCATTATCATTGCAGGCCAAGGTGTTGTTTAGTGTATTCCTTGATCGCATGAGCATATCCATGAGAAATGGCTGGTTTGATGAAAAAAATCGTGTATTTATCATCTATCAGATATCAGAAATACAGGAGGATCTTGGATTCTCCAAGCGAAAAGCAATGGATTACCTGGCTGAACTTGAGAAGTTTGGCCTGGTAGAAAAGAAGAAAAGAGGATTTGGTTTGCCAAATGTTTTATACATCAAGAACTTCCTGATTCAGAGAGATTATTCCAGAAGTATCGAAATGGGAACTTATGATACAAAACAATCCGGAACAAGAAGTGCAGAAATCGACACTTCTGAGGTGCGAATTCATGACCTTAGAAGTATCGGAATGGTGACTTCAGAGGTGCGCAAATCGATACCTCAAGAGGTACAGAAAATGGGACCTCTAAAGAATTATACTAATAATAATCAGACTAATATGAGTAATACCGAATCGAATCATATCGTATCTGCAGAGATAGATGATCCGATGAGATCCGATGACGATTCGATGGAAAGAGTAAACGCTTATGAAAATCTGATTAAGGAAAATATTAACTATGATGATTTGCTGATGGCTCACAAGTATGATGGTGAGATGATCAATGGTATCGTTCAGCTGATTCTTGAAGTTGTTGTATCTGAGAGTAGCAGCATACTGGTTGCCAGCGAAAGGTATCCGGCAGCATTGGTAAAGTCTAAACTGCTTAAACTGAATTATTCTCACATCGAGTATGTTCTGGAATGTCTGCATAAGAATACGACTAAGGTGCAGAACATCAAGAAATATCTTTTGGCAACACTTTTTAATGCTCCATCAACAATGGATGGATATTATCAGGCAGAAGTAAATCATGATATGCCACAGTTTGCAGCGAATCACTGAGAAGGGAGGATATTATGTTTGTATTGAAATTGTTAGGAAAAGTGTTATTGATACCGGTGTGGATCTTGGTTGCAATCGCATGGATCTTTGTCAAAGCAGTGGTTTCAATCTATAGCTTTGCAAGAGGATTCGTAGTGTTTGGATTAGGGGCACTAGTTATTGGGACATTAATCTGTTATAACGACTGGAAACAGGTGTTGTTTCTGATATGT
>JAUNAE010000557.1 GCA_030527765.1 Eubacteriales bacterium | reverse complement strand
TTTGCCCTGAGCTGAGAAGTTAGCAGCTGAGTGAAAGGAAAGCCAAGGCGAGTATGCCCTGAGCTGAGATAATAATAAGCAAGTGAAAAGGAGAGTTTTGATGAGTTTTTTTGAGTTGGCACATGAGAGATATTCCGTAAGAAAATTCAGTGATCGCCCTGTTGAGCAGGAAAAGCTGGAACATATCCTGGAGGCGGGACGTGTAGCGCCTACTGCTGTAAACTACCAGCCACAGAGAATTCTGGTGCTTCGGGGAGACGGTATGGAGCGTCTGAAAAAATGTACGCGAATGACCTTCGGTGCGCCGATGGCACTTGTGATTGGGTATGACAAGCTGGAGAGCTGGAAGGATCCGCAGGGAAAGGACAACGGTGATATCGATGCATCAATTGTTGCAAGTCATATTATGTTCACGGCCTGGGAAGAAGGCATAGGAGCTACATGGACAGGACACTACAACAAGGCTGCCTTAGTCGAAGAATTTGATTTGCCCGAGTACTTCGAGCCGACGGTCATTCTTCCTATGGGATATCCGGCAGAAGATTGCGAGCCGCATCCGGTTCTTCATTCTTCCAGAAAATCCATGGAGGAAACCGTGTATTATGATAGTTTCGAAGGAATGAACCCGGGAATAGATCACAAAGGAAAACACTGATCGTATCAGTGAGGGGGGGACACAAATGAAGTTTCACTATGCCGGAAAATATAGTGGGAAGGAAGAAGATCTTCCCCAGAGAGAGCATCCTGCAAACTACGTTCCTTACAGGGAACCGGATATGAAGCAGCTGGCGATTATTGCGAATGTAGGTGCGGTTCTGACAATGATTGTATTTGGAATTCCTTATGCACTTCTGGGAAAACCGTACTTGATCGATCATTCGATTGAAGTTTCTATTGGCGCAATTCTAAGCCTCTTGGTACTGTTTCCCCATGAAGTACTTCATGGAATTTGCTTCAAAGAAGATGTCTATATGTACACAAATCTGAAGCAGGGAATGTTGTTCGTGGTGGGAACGGAAGATATGAGCAGAGCCAGATTTATCTTCATGAGCTTGCTTCCGAATGTTCTGTTTGGATGCATTCCGTATCTGATCTTTTTGTTCCATCCGCGTTTGGTGGGACTTGGATTCTTCGGTCTTCTTTGCCTGGGAATGGGATTTGGAGATTATATCAATGTATTTAATACATTGACGCAGGTGCCAAAAGGAGCACTGGTTTATCTGTGTGGCATGCATTCTTTTTGGTACAAGAGATAGAAGAACGGTGATTGCAAACGATAGAAAGTGATAGAGTAGAATAAGAATGGGTTTTGATTTGAATGTGAGTGTTCCTGTGCTGACTGTTTTTGTGCAGGGATTATTGAGTTTCTTTTCCCCTTGTGTTCTGCCTTTGATTCCGTTGTATATCGGATATCTGGCAGGCGGAACGGTCTCAAATAATGAGGAGGGAGAACCGGTTTATAATCAGAAAAAAGTAATGCTTCACACCTTTTTCTTTGTGGTTGGTGTGAGTTTTGCATTCTTTTTGCTTGGCTTTGGAATGACGGCGATTGGTACATTTTTTCATAGCAAACAGACATTGATTGCACGAATTGGCGGTGTCATTATTGTTCTGTTTGGAATGTATCAAATAGGAGTGTTTGGGCAGTCAGCTTTTCTGAGCAAAGAGAGAAAACTGCCTTTCCGATTGGAAAAAATGACGATGTCACCGGTGACGGCTCTGATTATGGGCTTCACATTCAGCTTCGCCTGGACACCTTGTGTGGGACCGGCTCTGGCGAGCGTGCTCTTAATGACTGCATCTGCAAGCAGTCAGGGAATGGGATTTCTGTTAATTGGGCTGTATACGTTGGGATTTGTAATCCCGTTTTTGCTTGTAGGAGTATTTACGACAAAGCTGCTTTCCCTGTTTAAGAAGCACAGAAATGTTGTAAAATATTCTGTGAAAATTGGAGGAATTCTGCTGATTTTGATGGGAGTTCTGATGATCGCAGGAAAGATGAATCAAGTATCCGGCTTCTTCTCGAAACTGTCAGCGGAGAACACTGTGGTACAGGAAGCGACCACAGAAGAGGTAAGCTCAGAAGAAACTTCCGCAGAGGAAATTGTCACAGAAGTAACTGCAGAGGAAGCGACCGCAGAAG
>JAUNAE010000556.1 GCA_030527765.1 Eubacteriales bacterium | reverse complement strand
CTTGAACTGCGTTCAAGGAGTATCCCTTTTCAGCCTGTATAAGCATCTTCTGCGCTGTTCTTAAAACTCTGCTTTACCAGTCCCTCCTCTTCATCCTTGTTTTCAGGAATATCGATTCTTTCCGTTGCGACAACAATATTGATACAATGTAACGATGAACCCAGGCAAAAGCCGGGGAGGGTGCATTTTATAACGATAGAGGTTTCTCCCACGTGACATATTCATTATAAATCATTTTCATGTTTTATGCATAACAAAAGGCATCGACCATTTCCGGTCAATGCCTTAATTGGTATTATGAAAGCGAACAAACAATAGAGAGCGACGGAGATTCCATGGAAACCCTGGTCTTAAACAGTTTCTCCGCGACCACAGCACCAATATATCCGGCAAGAATCGTGCAGCCGATCAGCGCGATTAAACCGACCGGGGTAGCAATCGCCATAAGTCCGTCTGCGTAGGCAACGCTTCCCATTTCTTCAACTGCACCTGCGTAATAGAACTCCTTATCCAGCCAAAGCAGAAGGAGACTGCATGCCGGAACCAGGGCGGCGGCCGCATAACCGAATCGTACACCCTTCTGACTATGATAGCCCAGCAAAAATCGAATGATTTCTGCCGCAAGGAGAACCGCCGCAATCGCAATGATTCTGGGAGTGCCATTGATTTCACCCATGAGAATCATGAGCAATGCATAAATTCCCGGGAGAATGAGCAGCCCGCCGAATTTCCTCCAGTTTTTGCAGACAATCAGAACCGGAGCAGCTGCGAGGAAGGCTGCAATCACAGGCTGATAAACCCAGCAGAACGGGGACAGAAATCCCAGAAACATGCAGCCAAACCCTATTACGAAGTAAATGAGCTCCAGTCCTGCAAAACGCAATACATTTTTCATTTTGACCTCCTTAATTTGTTTTTTCTTTGAATATCTTCTCAGCCGTTACACAACCAAAGCAGCCCGCGCATACTCCGAGAAGAATAAGTACAGCCAGATAAACAGGTGATGCGTAAGGCATGAGCCCGGCAGCATACTCTTCCCTGCCAATTTCCGCTAAGGCTACCTCATAATATGCCTCTTTATTGATCCAGAGCTGAAGAGGCTGGCAGGCAGAAACCAAACCGGCAAACGCATAACCGAATCGTACTCCTTTTATGTTGTCATATCCCATTACCAGACGAACAAGTTCACCGATTACCAGCACAGCAATTGCCGCACCGATTTGCACTGCTCCATGATATTCTCCCATAGCGATCATCAGTACCAAGAAGATGCCGGGAAGCAGGGCTAATGTACCGGGTTTCTTCATTCTCCGGCAAAGCAAAGCCACCGGTGCTGCGGCAAAAAAGATCGATATTATCGGTTGAAACACCCAGCAGAACGGCGAAATAATTCCTGTGAATGCACATATAAAGATAATCAGAAAATAGATGAGTTCTAAACCAAGCACATAAACAACCTTTTTCATGACGGTCTCCTTTCCAAATCATAGAGAAAACTGTTTTCTCCGATTATTCCGGCATTTACCAATGTCATACCGCAGTGGTTCCTATTTATCCTTTTTGAGGGATTCCTCTGCAGTAAGGATCAGAGGCAGATGCTGTATGCAGCAAGTTCCATTCAGCAACTCATAAAATCAGAGAACACTGACCTTTCCATCCAAACCAATCCTGCGTCGTTTCAGTTAGCTATCGCTAACTTCGATTATACATTATTTCTTCTATATTTCAAAGCACATTTTTGTTTTTCTCAGAAAAAAAGACTTGAGAATGTCCTCAAGTCCTCGCGCTTCATCTCTTCAGCTCTTCATGCATTCATCAATTTCATAAAGAACGGGTGCTTCCCATTCCTTATCAAACATCCAGGCTTCATGCTGCATATTCAGTCTTCGAATATCCGGATTTTTAAAATGTCTTAAATATCGCTTCTCATATTTTTTACCCATTTTCAGCGCATATATTATATGAACTTTTGTATTTGGGATATCAATATTATCTTCTAACGGTGTAATAAGATCCGAATAAAACTGGTTATACACGTTTTCTTTTGAAAGATGAGATATATTGAATGTCAGGTCATTCATCATAGACTCCACACCGCTTGTATCATCCATATGAATTCCCTTTTTGAGTGCATTAATTAAGCGTTT
>JAUNAE010000555.1 GCA_030527765.1 Eubacteriales bacterium | reverse complement strand
ACAGCTTCGAAAAGAATTGTCTCATACATTGTGGCTGTTGAATCGTGTGGACAGCTGTAAGGCCTTGGCGCGCTTATTAAAGAATGATGAAACATTCTCGGAGTATGAAATCGTTTTGGCTGCCGGCGATGGCAAGCTGGATGACGAGGATGATAATGAGAAAGCATTTGACCGTGTAAAACGGGCAATCGCAGAACATGAAAAGACAATCACGCTCAGTGTCGGTCAGCTCACAGTAGGTGTCACCATTCCGGAATGGAGCGGTGTATTGATGCTGTGCAATTTACAGAGTCCATCTTCCTATATGCAGGCGGCTTTCCGTGCACAGAATCCATGCGTGCTTACTGTAGACGGACAGAGATTCCGTAAAGAAACGGCATATGTCTTTGATTTTGATCCGGCAAGAACGCTCATTATCTTTGATGAATTTGCCAATAACCTGCTCTCAGATACCGTAAATGGCAGAGGCACTGGTGATGAACGTAAGGAAAACATCAAGAGGCTTCTGAACTTCTTCCCGGTTTTGGGAGAAGATGATGAAGGAAAGATGGTAGAGCTGGATGCAGCAGCGGTTCTTTCGATTCCGAGAAGACTGAAAAGTCAGGAAGTGGTCCGGCATGGGTTTATGTCCAATTTCCTGTTCCAGAATATCAGCAATATTTTTGGTGCACCGGCTGCGGTGCGTGAGATTGTTGAAAAACTGAATCCGGCACATGAGGAAGGTAACAAGAAAACAAATGCAGATACCTTGAATCATATGGAGGATACGCATCTGGACGAAAATGGGGACGTGGAAGTTCCCAATGAAATTGTGATCGGTCAAACGCAGAATCTTTTCGGCTCCAAGGTGTATGACACCATGTTTTACGATCTTCAGCCGGCGGTTGACTCTTTTGTAAGGGAAACGGCACCGACGCAAATGGAAAGCCAGATGAAACAGCTTGTCGATACTGTGAAAGATACAGTGAAACAGAATGTGGTGGCTCCGGTGATGGATGCCTATGATGTGAAAAAGGGTGCACAGGGGCGTATAGAACGACAAGTAGATCGGGAAATTGATCGAAAGTTCGAGGAGCTTCAGAAGGATTATCAGCAGCAGACGCGTATTGCCGAGGCAGAGCTGGAAAGACGCAGACAGGAAGCTGCGACACCTACGCAAGTGCAGGAGGCGGAATCTGATTATAAATCGAACATGGAGGATGCCTTAAAGGCATTTACGGAATCTGCACAGAAAGCGGTAAAAGAAACTATCGAAGAAAAGCCGAAGGAACTGGTGGAACAGCTTGAAAAACATAAAGCCGAACAGGAGAAGCGCAGCATTGAGGATGAGGTCAGATCCCATCTTCGCGGGTTTGCGCGCACCATTCCAAGCTTTATTATGGCATATGGAGACGGACATCTTACACTTTCGAATTTTGACGATTATACAGAGGATGATGTTTTCCTGGAGGTGACCGGCATTACAGAGGATGAGTTTAGATTCCTGCGTGATGGCGGGAATTATACAAATCCGGATACCGGCGAATTAGAACACTTCAATGGTCATCTTTTTGATGAAGTGGTATTTGATGATTCCATCGAAGAATTTTGGCATAAGAAGCAGGAACTGGCAAATTACTTTGACGAGAGCCATGATGAGGACATCTTCGATTATATTCCGCCACAGAAAACCAATCAGATCTTTACACCGCGCTGGGTAGTGCAGAAAATGGTGGATGAGCTGGAAGAAAACAACCCAGGCTGCTTTGATGATCCAGATAAAACCTTTGCGGATTTGTACATGAAGTCCGGTCTCTACATCACGGAGATCGTAAAACGTCTTTTCCGCAGCGAGAAGATGAAGGAAGCATATCCAGATGATGGTGATCGAATCCGACATATTCTGCGTAAGCAGGTCTATGGGATGGCACCGAGCAGAATTATTTACCTGATTGCAACGAATTATATTCTTGGCTTTGATGAGAGCCTTAAGGATGAGGTGAAGAATTTTGTAGAGGCTGATGCTGCGGAGGCGGCGAAGACAGAGAGCCTTGATAGATTGGTAAATCAGTATTTTGGTTAAGGTATAAAAAGCTGCATCGGTGATCGAAATAGATCGCCGGTGCAGTTTTAATATGAGGATTTTGGATGAAGTGACAACTTTGCTATTAAA
>JAUNAE010000554.1 GCA_030527765.1 Eubacteriales bacterium | reverse complement strand
CTTTTTGACTTGTAAACAGGCATGATCAAGTGCTTTTACACCACCAAATCGCTTACAAATCCCTTTCATTTCTACCTGATAAAGTGGTTCACTCACAGTAACCTCCTATCTAGCTAGCATATAGCCACCATCAATTGTCAGCACTGCACCTGTCACCTGTTCAGATGCTTCACTAGCTAAATAAACAGCCGCAGCACCTATTTCAATTGGTTTTCCAAACCTTCCTGTTGGAGTACAAGACATCCAATAGTCAGTCCAACCTTTTGTCTCACCTTCATCTTTAACACAGGTAACAAGATTCGTCTCTGTATATCCCGGTGCAATTGCATTAACTCGAATTCCGTATCCTGCCCATTCATAAGCTAAGCACTTTGTTAACTGATCTGCTGCTGCTTTTGCTGCATTATACGAACAACTTTTTTGCGGTATATTAACAATTCTGGAAGAGTTAGAAGTAATATTCCTTTTATTTTTATTGAAGATCTTCTTGATGAGGAGGACTGGGATAATTATCCCAAGGCACACAAAGAGTTAACACGTACAAATGTGCTTGGCGATGATTTTATCGTCACTAATCTCGACCGATTAAAACGTGCCTATGCACTAAATTCTATTGATGGTTTTATTTTGAAACCCAACCAGGTTGGAACGATAACAGAGGCTTTGGAAGCATATGATTTTGCACAAAAGCACAATCTCCTGGCCATAACATCAGGACGATCCGGAGGAGTAATCGGGGACGTTGTCATGGACTTGGCTGTAGGTCTTCAAATCGGCTTCATAAAAAATGGCGCCCCTCGTTCAGGCGAACGTATCGATAAACTTAATTATCTAATGCGCGCTTGTGATCTTGCATCTAACTGTAAATTATCTGATATTCATCCTCTGCTAAAATTCTAACTTTTATTACTCAAAAGAACATATAGTTAGGGCTGCTGCACGATCTCGTGCAGCAGCCCCATTTTGTTTCTCCCAATTCTCTTCAATCTAATTCAATAGTCAATTCATGATTATCAGTACAGTAGATTTATTCCAGTTCCTTTCTCCCCAACTTTGCAAACCAGGGAAAAGTCAGCGGCCAGATACCGCCTGCCACGATCACCATCAGACAGTATTTGACTGCAGACGCAATCGGCAGTCCGATCTGTGCATTAAGCCCGCTCGTTGGAATCAGTTTAACCAGGAGCACAACCGCAATTCCTCCGATGCATTTCAGGATCTGTGCCCACCAGACGGCTTTTGTCTCAAAATGCAGTTTTTTCACATCCAGGATCCAGATCACCAGTACTCCTACCGCACAGCCTGCCATCTCACAGCCGTTTTTCATTGCCGATGCATAATTGGCCAGATCCAGATCCGCCGGAAATGTATGAACGGCAAGCCAGATCACTTCTGCAGCTGCAAGCACAATTGCTGCTGTCATGCATACAGTGATCCCTGCATTCTGCTTTTCAGCAGCCGGCAGGGAAAGCGGTGCATACTGCTCCTTCTCCCGTTTGAAATCACGGAAGCCGCACACAGTCAGAGCAACCAGCAGCAGTCCGATACAGAAGGAAGTTCCCGTATCCCAGGGTGTGTGTACTCCCAGATACATTCTGGAAAACGGGACGGCAAGAAGAATACATGCCAGAATCACCGTAACCGGGATTCGATGTTTTTTCCAGAACAGAAGTCCTCCGTACGTTGTCGTCGCAAGCTGTGTATGACCGCTTGGAAAAGAATAGCCGTCAGCAGCTTTCCGTGCCGTTTCCACGATCGTGAATCCGGGATCCAACACCCATGGACGCGGGATACGGAAGGCCATCTTCAGCCACTGGTTGATCGTCACTCCGACAATTCCCATAAATATCAGCGCAAATCCGGTCCGTTTGTCGATACACCAGAAAACAACCAATGCAATGACAAGAAAGATATACAGTTCTCCAAACCAGGTAACACCCTGCATCAGAATATCCAAAAACGGATTTCGAATCTGTTCCAGCATATATAATAGTGTCATATTATTCTCCATTTCCCATCATGTTTTCATAACTGAACTGCGTTCCGGTGGCAGCAGGCGCATAACGAGACAGATAATCTCCGTCATCCGAACTGTCCTCCGTGTCACGGATATGAACCGAAGAACTCAAAAACGTCGCATAGGAACCATCTTCCCAGTAAT
>JAUNAE010000090.1:10398-11684 GCA_030527765.1 Eubacteriales bacterium | reverse complement strand
CTCAACGGAATCCTGTACAACGCCGATGATAAAGCCTACAGCAACTACCTGCATGGCAACGTCATTGTCAATTCCAAACAGTGAGCATGCCATAGGAATCAGAAGCAGGGATCCGCCTGCAACACCGGATGCACCACAGGCACCGAAAGTTGCAAGTACACTGAGCAGCAATGCCATCGGGAAGCTTACGGACACTCCCATGGTATGTGCACAGGCAAGAGTCATAATGGAAATGGTGATTGCGGCACCATCCATATTAATGGTTGCACCAAGGGGAATAGACACGGAATACATGTCCTCATCCAGTCCAAGCTCTTCGCAGAGTTCCATGTTGATCGGGATGTTCGCTGCAGAGCTTCTTGTAAAGAATGCAGTCAGTCCGCTCTGACGGATACATCTGAAGATCAGACGATACGGATTTCTATGAAGATGAAGCCATGCAATCACTCCGTTTACGACCAAAGACTCAAAGAGCATACATCCTACGAGAAGTGCAAGCAGTTTGCCATAGGTGGTAAAAATCGCAAGGCCGTTTTCGGATACGGTGTTATATACGATACCCATAATTCCGAATGGAGCAAGATTGATAACCCATCTTACAATCTGAGAAACCGCATCTGCAGTATTCTGCATGAATTCTTTTGTCGTTTCAGATCCAATGTTCTTCATGGCAAGTCCAAAAAGTGCCGCCCAGAGAAGCACACCCAGGTAATTACCATTCATAAGAGCGCTGAACGGATTGGCAACCATGTTGTTAAGAACGGTTCCGAGAACCTCCCCAATTCCCTGAGGAATGGTTTCCGCAGTCGCCGCTTCGCTGAGAACCAGTGTCTGCGGGAACATAAAGCTGGCAACTACAGAAACAAAAGCTGCCAGGAAGGTGGTAATCATATAGAGGAAAACCACGTTTGCAAATCGTTTGTCGAGTTTGCTGCTGCCCTTTGCGAGAGCACCTGCAACCAGTGTGAATACAAGTACCGGTGCAATTGCTTTCAGTGCGCCGACAAACAGATTGCCGACTGTGACAAGCCATCCCATTCCCGGAATAATCAGTGCCAGAATGGAACCGATGATAATTCCGATCAAAATACGAAGTATCAGGCTGACATCGTTATACTTTTTTACTACTTTCTTAAAACCCAAACTCATTCCCCCTCATTTGTTTTTTCTCAAACAATTGCCTGCACAATTGCTGAATAAATACGTCAGTCCACAGACTGCTTAAATATACTTATGGTGGTATTTTATCACATCAAACTGATAAAGGAAACTAAATATTCCCATAT
>JAUNAE010000090.1:0-10388 GCA_030527765.1 Eubacteriales bacterium | reverse complement strand
TACAAATTGTTTGTCAGATATCCCTAAATAAGGTATACTGTCAGTAAAACAGAAACGCTAATATGATTGAGAGGAGATTTTAGTATGGCTAAATTTCGTGCATTTCGAGCACTAAGACCGTCCCGCGAAAAAGCTGCCGCAGTTGCAGCTCTTCCTTATGATGTTGTAAACCGGGAAGAAGCAAAGGCAATCGGTGATAAGAATCCGGATTCTTTTCTCCACGTTGACCGTGCAGAAATGGATCTTGCCCCGGAGATTGATCTCTATGACCCGAAGGTCTATGAGAAGGCCAAAAGCAATCTTGATACTATGGAAAAAGAAGGCATTCTCATTCAGGATGCTGCTCCCTCCTACTATCTTTACGAACTGACCCGCAAGGGAAAGATTCAGACCGGTATTGTAGGATGCAGTTCTATTGATGATTATCAGGCGGGAATTATCAAGAAACATGAGTTAACCCGTGAAGATAAGGAACAGGATCGCATCCGTCACGTGGATGTATGTGATGCGAATACAGGTCCGATCTACCTGGCTGCCAGATATCCGGAGTCTCTTCTTAACTTTATGAATGACTGGAAAGCTTCTCACGAGGCTGTTTATGATTTCGTTGCAGAAGATGACATTATTCATCGTGTCTGGGTGGTAGATGATGCGGCTTCAACTGCTCTTATCGCAGAAGAATTCCAAAAAATGGATTCTATTTATATTGCTGACGGACATCACAGAGCTGCTTCTGCAGTAAAAGTCGGTCTGGCAAGAAGAAGCGCGAATCCGGGTTACACCGGTGAAGAAGAATTCAACTTCTTCCTTTCGGTTGTCTTCCCGTATGATCAGCTGACCATTCTACCATACAACCGTATTGTAAAAGATTTAAACGGTATGGACGGACGTGCCTTTGTTGGTGCACTGAAATTTGGCTTCGAGCTGATGGTTCTTCCGGGCTTCCCATGCAAACCTGTAGAAAAACACACCATCGGCGTTTATGTGGATCACCAGTGGTTCCATCTGAAGGCTTACGCTGATCTCTATGAGAATGCAGATGTGGTTGGACAGCTTGATGTATCTATTCTTCAGGAACGTGTTCTCGGACCGGTTCTTGGAATTGATGATCCTCGAACCAATCAGCGAATTCAGTTTGTAGGCGGAAGTCACAAGATGGCGGAGCTTCAGGAAATCGCTGACAAAACCGGCGGCGCTGCATTTGTCATGTATCCGACTTCTATGGAAGATCTTATGAAGATTGCGGATGAGGGCGGCCTGATGCCTCCGAAATCCACCTGGTTTGAGCCAAAACTGCGAAGCGGATTGTTCATTCATAAACTTTCCTGATGAGTCAATCGATAATTTTTCAAAAGAAAGTCTTGTGGGAATCCATAGAAATCCGTATAATAAAGCATAGCGTAGCTGCATAGTCAAACGGATATTCGCAATCCGCTTCGCTTCTTGCTCATAACCGAATAGCTGCTCCGCAGCTTATCAGTAGGAGCTTGAACTCCTACTGATACAAGCAAGTCCCCACCCACCGCTTAATGCTCTGCGCATTTGAAGCGGGGGACTTACTTGATTCGGTTAAATTGCGAATCTCGTAAGAAGATTCGTGCGTGTGTTCGCAAATAAGCAGTAAAGTGGATTGCGAATATCCGCTTTAACGGCAGCTGCATGACGATATTAAAAAATTATAATTTAGCAACTATAAGGAGGAACCATGGCAGATCAGTATCATGGAAAGGCAGTAGGTGTCTTCGAGATGGACAACCTTGTTGCCTGCTTTGTAGCACTGGGTGTTGCGTCCAAAACAGCTGATATTCAGATTCAGGGAGTGGAACGTAACCGTTTAAAGAGTGGAGCCTGTGTCAAAATGAGAGGTTCTGTTTCTGATGTTACCGCAGCAATGGAAGCAGCTCTTGCAGCAGCAGCTCCTCTTGGCAAGGTAGTATCACATACCGTGATTGCATCTCCGACCGCAGACACAGAGGTCGCACTTCAGATGACCATCAACAAATAATCTATAATTAAAAAATGGCATTCGGACGGTCAGATCCTTATCTGATTCCTGTGCCAACATACAGAGAGGAAAATCCTATGAGATATGGAGCATTTGGACTTGTAGAAGTTCTTGGAAGTGCCAATGCAATTCTGGTTGTAGACCAGATGGCAAAGACATCCGACGTAGATCTTCAGACCTGGCACACAAAATGCGGAGGTCATACTACTGTTTTCATGAGTGGTGACGTGGCAGCAGTTACTGCAGCAGTCGAATCCGTGAAACAGAATCCACCTTGTGAAATCATCGCTTCTGCAGTCATCAGCAATCCTTCTGAAGAGACAACACGTATTGTAGAAGAAGACGCTGCCAAAAAGAAGAAAAAATAATAAATCAACAACCTAATCAGTATCCTAATCAGTAACCCAAACAGTAACCCCAACAGTTACGGACAGTCACTGGAAAAGATACCGAAAGTCAAAATAATCCCCGCCTGCCACGGATCACAGCGCAATTCGTGGTAAGTGGGGATTGTTTTTGACTAATTTGTTGGAACGTCCACATCTGTCAACTCTTTGTCATCATCTACGTCCATCAGCCAGAGATCTTCAGGATGTGCCAGAAGTACTCTCTTGCCGCCCCGATCTCCTTGAAGCTTTTGTAAATCCGGGTAATAATCCCTGTAAAAAATGCAGGGATTTCCGGGTTCACCCTGAAAAGAAAGACTTCCCAGCCCCTTATGAGATAAGAGAAATTTTTCGAGAAATTGCTGAATTGTATTAGAGGACAGCCAGGGCTGATCACATACAGCGAACAATGTATAGGTTGTTTCCAAACAGGCAGTAAGTCCGATATTCAGAGAGGATGCAATGCCTTCTTCCGGATGGGAATTGATGCGAACCGGAATATTCATTCTTCTGCACTCTTCTGCGATTTCCGGATATTGGGTGACAAGAACACATGAAATGTGCTGAACAAGGTCTTTGTCCTCCAGGTCCTTCATTGCCAGTTTGTACTCTGACACACAACGCTTCCACATGGGAATTTCATCAATTGGTTCCAAAAGCTTGTTTCTTCCGTAACGGACACTGTTCCCTGCTGCCAGAAACACAATCCCGATGGAAGGAAACTCTCGGAATGAATGAAACCTATTATTTCTGAGGCTTCCCATTCCTCCATTAATGTCATGTCTATACATTTCCGTGGATAATTCCGAAAGGAGAGAAGCTGCTTCTTCTGCAGGCAGAGAATCCGTCTTATTAAAGAATACTCGATAGTTTCTCTCTTCCACTCCTTTTCGAAGAAACGTTGTCTCCCGGGCAAGTTTTGTCATATAAGACATCAGAACATGACCCTCCCCGGAGATATCAAAAAAGGAAGCCAGCTTCTCCCAGCGAAAAGCAGCTTCCCTTATAGGCATATTCAAAGCATCCAGACCAAGGACTCCGATGACCGTATCAGAGAAGCTCAGAATCTGCGGTTCTGTATTTCCGGGAGCTTTTATGGGAAGATTTTTTGCTCCATCTGCTTCCACCAGCATAATGTCACAGAGTGTGCTTAATTCCTTATAAGGACGTTCGTTCTCCGAATTTCCGGAAATCTCTCTGGAGAAACAAAGTCCGGAGAGTTTCTGCCTTTTTGTATCTATTTCAGATACAAGTACATACCCATAGTGCTCCATTTGGGAGACGATCTGCTCTTTTATATCCTTTCGGTCAGAATTCCATTTCTCAGAATCCCACTTTACAAAAGGATGATGGTCATCCATTGCCATATGGGTGGTTGTTGTCACGATCACTCGCTTCTTTAAGGCAGAAAACTCTTCCGCCAATCTCCATATGAGAGAGGTTTTGCCCCCTCCGCCCACAACAGAAATGACTCTTACAGAACTTTCATCGAGAGAAAGAGCCTGAAGAAGCCCGCTCAAGGTCGGACTCCCTGATTCATAAGAATCTCAAGTACACCGCCCGCAATGCAGCGAGCCTTATCAGAAATAGTGAAACAGTTCTTTTTCTGCTCAATTCGAGGGTCGATGTCCGCAATTTTCATCCCAAGGGGAACATCAAATCCCTCCCGGATAATTCCACGAAGTACTCCGGAAATGGATGCAGGCACCGGGGTATCTCCAACCATGGCCAGAATTTCACCCTTCTCTACAACATCTGAGATATGTTTATAATTATGGATCATGCCGGCTCCCGGAGAATGAATAACACGGTCTTTTGTCACACCGGCAATTGCTCCGGGCACTCCCGTATTCGGAAGCGCACCTCCCTTGCGGATAATTCTTCCAAGATTGTGTCCCCGCATGGTTTCTACGACAAAATCCACATCCTCTCCCGCAGTAAATCCGGGTCCGAGACCAATCGTCAGTGGAGCCATACTTCGATTAGTACCAAGATTTCGTTTGGCAATCATGGCGTCTATGACAGCATTCGGGGTAATCTCTGAAAGGACGGAAGCCTTCGGATCCGCCATAATCGGGATCACACCTTTTGCAAACAGTGGCTCGCATTCCTCCAAAGAAGAAATTTTGCGACAAATCACTCCTTCTACAGAGGACTCTCCATCAAACAGTGCTTCCGAAAAAGAAACTTTTCTTCGAATGGAAGTGGGACGTTCCTGTTCCAGAATTAAGACACGATAACCGCACTGGTGCAGGCGATGAATGACTCCACTGGCAAGATCTCCTCCACCACGTACTACAATAAGTTGTTCCATAGTTGTTCTTTATCCTTCAAGAAATGATTTTTTTACGACAAAAAGCTTTTCCCCCTGCTCCCAGAGAATAGGATCCAGAGCAATCTTATAGCCGCCTCCGTTCTTGACATGCCATCCGTAGAAGTCCCGTTTCGGAGAGGCGTAGGCATCCATGAGATGCATGATCGTTCCTCCGTGAACGACTACAGAAGCACTCTTCCAGCCACGTTCCATACAGACAGAAACAACTTTATCCATTCCCTTCATGGAGCGGCTTCGAAATTGTGCTTTGGATTCTCCATTTGGGAATGGCAGCGTTCCGTTGCTGTCAATCCACCGCTGATATTCCGGGTTTCCTGTCAGATCAATATAATTCTTGTTCTCAAAATCTCCGAAATCACACTCCTCCAGTTCCGGTACCCGATACTGAATTTGTCCGGGGAACAAAATGGAAGCTGTTTCGACGCAGCGAAGCATAGGACTTACGAATAAGCCTTCCTGAAGAGGATATCCAAGTGCCTGAATATGTTTATGTCCTTCCTTAGATAACGGTTCATTCGTTCTTCTTCCAATATAACGTCCCTGTGAATTACCTTCCGTCTGTCCATGACGGATTAACCAGATTTCAATCACCTTTAATCACCATCCCTATTCCACAAACGATTCTCGTGACTCGGGAGCTGTTTAAAGCAAGTTTTGTACAGATACGCCCAACGGCTTCTCTGTATGACCGGTCAAGGGGATCCATAGGAACAATTCCGTATCCCACTTCTTCCGATACAATGACTACACCCGGAGCATTCTGGATGAGTGCTTCCCCAAGGGAAGAAACATCTCTTCCTGCTTCCAGTTCTTTTCGAATAAATCTTTCAAAATGAAGAATACCTTCTGCATGAAGCACATCCTCCAGATCCGCTTCCATGCCGTTTACCCAATGCATATCGGGAAATTTGCTCCTGGCATAGAGCTCTTTTCCCTGATATGCGCCCCCAATTATTAATTCCATAGTAATTCACCTCTTACAGTTTCGTAAGAACCACAAGGACAAATGCCATTGCAGTTTCGCAGGTACAAAGGAAAAATCCGGAAAGATCTCCTGTCGTACCTCCAAAATATTTCAAAGCCATATGGCGATAATAGATATAGACAAGAATTGCCGTTCCAAATGCAGCACCGCCCAGAACCGGTGACAAAAGAAGCATACAGGCCAGAATCAGGCAGGCATACAAAATCAATACGATTTTTACCGGCCGATCCTCGGAATTCTCCGAAAAATGAGCGACCGTTCCGCTTGCATTTGCCTTTGGAAGTGTCAGAACACCGAAGCCGGACATAGTTCTGGAAAGAACAAACCCAAGAGACAGAATCGCTGCCGCTGTATGATTTCCGTGCACTTCCGTCAGAGAAGAATAAAACAAAAGGAAATACACACAGGCGGTTATAATTGCAAAGGCACCTGCATGAGAATCCTTGAGAATCTCCAGTCTTCGGCTTCTCTCCTGCCAGGAACTCATGGCATCGGATGTGTCAAGAAGCCCATCAATATGAATTCCGCCGGTAATGAGAATCGGAACCATGAGCAGGATTACCCCTGCAAAGGATGAACCGTAACCGACTTTTCCAAGAAGAAAATCCAATCCGTAAAAAATGCCTCCGATGACTGCTCCGATCCACGGAAAAAAGCAAAACATATACTTCATGTTTTCTTTCGTCCAGTCCGCCCGTGGCATTGGGATTTTGGAAAACATGGCAAAGGCTACTTTGAAGCTGTTCCACAATGTTTTCATTTTCCAAGCACTCCTTTCTGCATAACAGGAATGCCGTACACAACTTCATATACCAAGTCAGCCATTTCTGCGCAAAATTGGTTGATTTTTCCAAGGTTTTCCATGTAGATACTTGTATCTCCCTCATAGATCTGTGCCTCGGAAAAAATCTCATTTGTCACAATGACAAGATTTGCTGACTGCTTCTTAAGGGAGACAATTCCTTTACAGACGCAGTCAAACGTATCTTCTCCGGCCCCTTCCGGCATAAACATTTCGTTTGCAACGAGATTCGACATACATTCCAGAAGAACGGTACTGTCCGGAGAAATTTCAAGACTTCCGATATCGGTAAAACATTCGATGGTCTCAAAGTGCTTGTCTTTTCGCATATCTCTATGACGAAGTACGCGCTTTTTGCTTTCTTCATCATAGGGATACATCGTTGCTATATAGATCCGATGACTTCCATTCTCATCCAGTTGAAGTACCGTATCTTCTGCAAAGGCAGATTTGCCGCTGCCACTGCCGCCGGTTACCAAAACCATCATATCAGGAAAACTCCTCGTATTGATCTACATGAATGTCTTCAAACGTGCTCATAGAATGGTAGACCGCAGCTCCCATTTCCAGGAATGGAATCAGAGAAACAGCTCCGGTACCTTCTCCAAGACACATATCTGCATGAAGAACTGCTTCTTTATTCATGGCTTCCAGAATCCAGTGGGCCGCCGGCTCTTTGGAAACGTGAGAAGCAATGAGATAATCGGAAACCTGAGGACAAATCTTCACTGCTGTAAGACCTGCAACACAAGAAATAAATCCATCCATAATAACCGGAAGATGAAGGGCTGCTGCTCCGATATACAGACCAACCATACCTGCAATATCAAATCCTCCGACTTTGGCAAGTACATCCACCGGATCTTCCGGATTCGGCTGATGCTTTGCAATGGACTCTGTGATTACCTGAATTTTTCTGGTAAGTCCCTGAGAAGAAAGTCCTGCTCCTCTTCCGGTCATAACTGCCGGATCCTGTTTCAGAAGAACCGAAGCAACTGCACTGGAAGTAGTTGTGTTTCCAATACCCATTTCTCCAACTGCCAAAAGCTGATAGCCGTGGGATTTCAGCTCTTCTGCAACAGCGATACCGCCTTCGATTCCCTTAACGGCTTCCTCACGGCTCATAGCCGGCTCTTTCAGCATATTCTTTGTGCCATATGCAACCTTAAAATCTTTTCGTACCTTTGTATCGGTGACCATTCCCATATCCAGAGGGATCAGGTCCACTCCGGCCTGTCGACACATGGCACAGACGCTGGTATCTCCTTTCAGGAAATTCTCTGCTACAATGGCCGTAACTTCCTGTCCGGTCTGAGTGACTCCTTCTTCTACAACTCCATTATCCGCACAGAAGGCAACAAGAGCTCTTTTTTCAAAAGGAAAATCCGGCTCCCCGGTGATTCCTGCCATCTGAATGGTGATCTGCTCCAGCTTACCGAGAGAATGCAAAGGCTTCGCGATGCTGTCCCAGCGATGACTTGTAATTTCCATCACTTCACGGTTTAATGGCCGGATTTGCAAAATAGCTTCTTCAAGTGTCATGATCGTTCTCCTTTATTTCTTACCTGTAGTAAATACAAAGAACTTGCTGAACACATAGTTCAGGACAAGTACAACGAACTGTGTAATAAATTTTCCTATCATATCACCCCAGTGCAGACATTCTACAAAAAGCCAGACACCAAGGAGCTCAATGATCATCGTAGCACCTCTTGCACTGATAAATTTACAGAAAGGAGCCAGATGATCTTTCAGTGTTTCACAGTGGTCCTGAAACACAAATCTGGAATTCACAACGTATGCAAAGAGAATCGCTAATACAATGGAAATCAGATTGGCGATATTCAGGTTTACGTTTAAACGACGAAGAATATAAAAACTGATCAGATTCACAAGGGTTGTACATCCTCCAAAAAAGATGTAACGAATCACATCGTTGTGATACAGCATTTTTATATAATACACCAGCCCTTTTCCCTTTTCTTCAGAGCTGTTTGTAGATGAAACATGTTTGTTTTTCCCGGATTTCATTCTCTGCTTCCTTCTTTCTTCTGTTTTTGTGAAGAGGTTGTCTCGGATACGATGTATCGCGGACGCTGCTTCACTTCTTCATAGATCTTGCCAAGGTAATATCCAATCATTCCAAGGCTCACCATAATCGCACTTCCCAGAAGGAGCAGAACAATCAAAATGGTGGAATACCCCTCTACAGCATGTCCGAGGAAATACTGAACCAGAGTGTAAATCATCAAAATCAAGGAGCAGACAAAACAAAGTACTCCCACAAAAGATACCAACTGCAGCGGTACGGTTGTAAATGAAACCATATTATTCAGGGCATAGCGAATGAGAGATTTTGTGGACCATTTGGACTCTCCTTCCTCTCGTTCCCGCACATCATAGGAAACCTGAACAGATCTGTAGCCGATCCACAGGGAGGTTGCTCGGAAGAACATATTTCTCTCTGGAAGTTTCAGAATACTGTCTACAGCCTTGCGGTCAAGCATCTTGAAATCGGACGTGTTCTGCATATCTGAGCCTGTAGCCCGGGACATCAACTGATAAAAGAAATGGGTAAACCCTCTGTGAACCACGGATTCTTTTCCACGGCTTCTCTTCACTCCTTCGATCACTTCATATCCCTGTTTCCATAAGGAATACATCTCAAGAAGGGTTTCCGGGGGATGCTGCAGATCACAGTCCATCACAGCAACCACATCTCCGGTTGCATGGGCAAGTCCCGCATAAATGGCCGCCTCTTTTCCGAAATTTCTGGAGAAACAGACACCTGTGACTCTGGAGTCTTTCTTTGACTCTGCAGTGATTCGGTTCCATGTCTCATCTTTGGAACCATCGTTTACAAAAACAAGTTCGAATGGAATGCTTGCCTGATCCAGAAGCTGAATAAGTGCAGCGGAAGCTTTTTCGATCATTAATTCTTCATTATATGCCGGAAGAACAACGGATAATTTATTCATGAAAATATTAGCTCCTCTCCCAAAAGGGATTTGTTTGGAATCAACAGTTACACCCACCATTATATAACAAAAGGCCCCCTAGTGTAAACACTAGGGGGCCAATCACAAATTTACATTTGCCGTAATTTAAATCGCGAATCTCGTAAGAGGATTCGCACGCGAGTTCGGCTGTTGCGAAGCAACTTTCTTCTGCCGAACTCTGAGATGAAAATTACGCTACTGTTCACCCGTGAACTTTAACAGAATTACTGCTCTCCGTAAAGAGTGATCAGTCTCTGCAGATAATCATATCTTGCAGCTGCCTCAGACTGGTTCTTAGCGAACAGTCTCTCAGCTTTTGCAGGATTCTGACGCTGCAGGGAGTTGTAACGAACCTCACCATTCAGGAATTCCTGATAGTTGGTCATATCCGGAGCTTTGGAGTCAAGAGAGAACTTCTTGTCTGCAGCCGGGTTGAAACGGAAGTTGTGCCAGTATCCGCACTTAACTGCCAGATCTTCCTCGGTCTGAGCCTTGGACATACCCTTCTTGATACCATGGTTGATACATGGAGCGTAGCAGATGATCAGGGATGGTCCCGGATAAGCCTCTGCCTCAGCGATTGCCTTGATTGCCTGATTCATATCAGCACCCATGGAAATCTGAGCTACATATACATAACCGTAGGACATAGCGATAGAAGCCATATCTTTCTTCTTGGTCTCTTTACCACCAGCTGCGAACTGAGCGATTGCACCGGTAGGAGTAGACTTGGAAGACTGTCCGCCTGTGTTGGAGTAAACCTCGGTATCGAATACCATTACGTTGATGTCGCGTCCGCTTGCGAGAACATGGTCAACACCACCGAATCCGATATCGTAAGCCCATCCGTCACCACCGAAGATCCACTGGGATTTC
>JAUNAE010000553.1 GCA_030527765.1 Eubacteriales bacterium | reverse complement strand
ATCTGCGTGAAGAGGATGAACAAAAGCAATGGTACAAGGGGACGATATCAGCTATCTTAAATAACCAGGCATACATTGGAAATTTGGTACAGGGAAAGCGGAGAACAAGACTATTTGAAGGTGAGAAGCAGAGATTTACCGAGAAAGAGGAATGGATCATTACTGAAAATGCGCATGAACCGATTGTTTCCGTTGAAGTGTTTGATGCTGTTCAGGAGATGATTACAAAGAAGAAAAATGAATCTACTTTCTCTTCCCAACGATTAAAAAGCATTCCAGTCAAACCAAATAAATATAAAGGTCTTCTGTATTGTGGACACTGCGGCAGAACGCTCCGGTATTTTTCTTTTTCAGTTCATGGTGAAGTCAATCGAGTGTATGCATTTAGCTGCGAAAGAAGTGACGGTGAAGAAGGCACTTGCAGCGTGTACATACGAGAGAATGTGCTGGATAAGTTGGTATTGAAGTCGATTGGTGATGTGATTCTTGAATTCAATCGGGATGATGATATGGATGAATTATTTGAAACAGCTATGAAGCAGTCACTTCAAAAATATAAAACGGAAGAACGTAAACTGACTGGATTTATCAATAAGGAACAGCAGGTTCAAGCTGATGCATATGAAGGCTATGTACTGGGGAAGATTTCACAAGAGATTTACTTTTCCACCAAGGAAAAATCAGAAGAAAAACGCCTGCAAATGCAGAAGAAACTCGATGCATTAGAAGCCGGCAGGGAGAAATATCTTGCAGGAATGCAAGAGAAGAAACAGTGGCTGATAAGCCTGGATAAATGCAGAAAAGGTGAACTGAATCAGGATCTGCTCCAAAGCCTGTTGAAAGAAATCCGTATCTATTCAAAACAGAGAATCGAGATTCATTACCGATTCCATAAAAAAGATTTTCTAGAGGAGTAAACCACAATGAATAAAATTGCGATATATTTGCGTCTTTCAAAAGAAGACGAACTGGTCAGGGAGGAAAGCAACAGTATCTCCACACAAAGAGATATGATTCATTCCTTTATCAGAAAACACAATGACTTATCCATGATGGAAGTACTGGAATTTAAAGATGATGGATATTCAGGAAAGAATATGGAACGTCCTGGAATGCAGGAAATGTTGGAACTGGTTAAGAAGCGTCAGATTGATGTTGTGATTGTAAAAGACTTTTCCAGATTTTCCAGAGATTATCTTGTGATTGGTCAATATACGGAGCAGATCTTTCCATTTATGGGGATTCGCTTTATTGCAATCAATGAGAATTATGACAGCAACAAAACAAATGGTGGAATTGCTGAAATTGATGCTGCATTCAAAGGTCTCTTATATGACTTCTATAGCGAAGATTTATCTGTAAAAGTGAAGTCTGCCATTCATGCAAAGAAGGAATCAGGAAAGTTCTTGAATATGTATGCACCATATGGATATCAAAAAACAACAGACGGATCACAATCATTAGTCATTGAACCGGAAGGTGCTGCTGTTATCCGAAGAATATTTCATATGTACGCTGATGGAAACTCAATGTATGCCATTGCGTGTCAGCTGAACAAGGACAGTATTCTTTGCCCGCAGGACTATATTATGCAGCGTGATCAGCGGAACTACTTTCGAGAAGATGACGGCAATCATGTCTGGTCCATCTATGCTGTCAGCAGAATTCTTCACAACCTGGTTTATCGCGGCAGTGTTGTTCATCATAAATCCGCTAGCTTGGAAGTAGGTGCAAAACACAGCACGCCTCTTGCTAAAGAAAAATGGAAAGTAAATGAGGACATCTATGTAACATTCCTGGAATCGTTCTTGCAACACTTTATAACCGCTATGGAGGAAGGCTATTGGAGGGAAATGTACGATCTTTTCTGCAAGTTAGAGGAAAGGTAAATAAAGGAATTCGATCTACGATTTTAAATGAGCCTGATATGTTCTTTGCTTATAACAATGGTATTGCTGCAACTGCATATGATGTCAAAGTTGAGATGATTGAAGGAATGTCGTATATTACTGAGATTTCTTCTCTCCAGATTGTTAATGGCGGGCAGACAACAGCATCTCTTGCAACAGCACTTATAAAAGATAAAAAAGACAATTCAGAGCAAAAAATTCGGAAAATATTTATTCCTGATTATTTCGCGGTTGCGGCTCCACCAATACGCATTT
>JAUNAE010000552.1 GCA_030527765.1 Eubacteriales bacterium | reverse complement strand
GCAGCAGGTTGCTTTTTCAGAAGCATTGTACATGTTATGATTTGCATAACGGAGGAGCAAATGCCGCAGACCAATTGGCATATTAAAGAGCACAGTGCAAGAGATTATGGAACGAATTTGATCCGTTCGATTTTTATAGAAAAACGGTTTATCTTTCCTAAATCTCTTTATGCGGTCAAAGACTGTATAAATTTGTTTGTGAAAAACAAACCGGAGGCTTTGATTGTAGATTTTTTTGCGGGTTCAGGAACCACTTTACATGCTGTGAATTTACTAAATGCGGAAGATGGCGGAAAGAGACGTTGCATCATGGTGACAAATAATGAAATATCCGCTGACGAAGCAAAATCATTAACAGAAAAGGGATATACTCCTGGAGATGATGAATGGAACAGATTGGGAATAGCAAGATATGTTACTTGGCCACGAACTGTTTGCAGTATTGAAGGTCTTAATGTAAAAGGGAAACCACTTAAGGGAAACTATATTGGTAATGAATTACCAATGTCAGAGGGATTTAAGACGAATGCAGCATTTTTTAAATTACGTTTTCTAGATAAGACATCCGTAGCATTAGGAAGGCAAGTTGAAGAACTAGTTCCGGTATTGTGGATGAAGAGTGGTGCAATAGGCAAGTGTCCATCACTTGAGGAAGATGATCTGCCAGAGTATTTGGTACTACCACAAAATAAAATGGCAGTCCTACTGGATGAAATCTACTATTCCGAATTTCATGCGGAGTTGAACCAGCATCCGGAGATCCAGACAGTCTTTATTGTGACTGATTCTGAGACAGCATATCGTTCTATGATCCGTACATATGATGATAAAAACTGTTATCAGTTATATCGAGATTATCTGGATAATTTCCGTATCAACACAGGGAGGTAACCATGAAAGTAGAATTATTTCCTTTCCAGAAAAGGGCTCTGGCTGATATTCGGATGAAAACAGCCGAGGCCATGGGAAGCTATCATAGAACACATGCGCCACAGGTGGTCTCTTTTACGGCTCCGACAGGCGCAGGAAAAACAATTATTATGTCTGCCTTGATTGAGAGCATCCTCTATGGGGACGACTCCTATGCAGAGCAGCAGAATGCGATTATCGTTTGGTTATCTGATTCGCCGCAACTTAATGAGCAGTCAAAATTAAAGATTGATTCTAAGGCGGATAAGATTCGCCTTTCGCAGTGCGTTACAATTTCAGAAGAATCTTTCGATAGAGAATCTTTTGAAGATGGACACATTTATTTCCTAAATACGCAGAAACTATCGGTTTCTTCAAAGCTCACTAAACTCGGTGATGGAAGAGCACATACAATTTGGGAAACACTCGCAAACACAGTCAGAGAAAAAAGTGACAGATTGTACTTCATCATTGACGAAGCTCACCGTGGAATGCAGGGACGAGAGGCCAGCAAAGCCACAACCATTATGCAGAAGTTTATCAAGGGTAGTGAAGTTGACGGAATTCCACCTATGCCGGTTGTCGTTGGTATGTCTGCAACTACGCAGAGGTTTAATACTCTAGTAGAGGGCACTGCGTCTACGATCCATAAGTCTATTGTTACTGCTGATGAGGTAAGATCATCTGGCCTGCTGAAAGACCGTATTGTTATTACTTATCCGGAAGAGGGCACAGTGAACAATGATATGGCAATTTTGCAGGCAGCAGCAGATAATTGGAAAGAAAAGTGGGAGCACTGGACACAGTATTGTTATGAGCAGCACTACGCATATGTGAATCCGATTTTGATCATCCAGGTACTGAACGGCAGCGGAAGTAAGCTGACGGACACTAATCTTGATGATTGCCTTGCCAAAATTGAAGAACGTGTTGGCATTAAATTTGAAAACGGCCAGGTTGTTCATACCTTTGGAGGAACGAATGCATCTGTTTTGGTGAACGGTTTGGAAGTTCGCTATGAGGAGCCTTCACGTATTGCTGATGACAGAAATATTCGTGTTGTGTTCTTTAAAGAAAATCTTTCTACAGGATGGGACTGCCCAAGAGCTGAAACCATGATGTCTTTTCGTCATGCAACCGATGCAACATATATCGCTCAGCTGCTGGGACGTATGGTTAGGACACCTATGCAGATGCATATTCAGGTGGATGAAGTTCTAAATGATGTTCATCTCTAATTGCCATACTTTAATGAG
>JAUNAE010000089.1:11162-11700 GCA_030527765.1 Eubacteriales bacterium | reverse complement strand
CTGACCAATACGGAGAAGAATTTATTTGAAGGGATTTACGGAGATTTGTTCGGCTCCGGTGCGAATGACCCGGTTTTTGAGGAAAAGCAGCCGAAGCCATCGACTGCAGAACCGAAAACAGGAGCAGAGACACCAAAGTCTGAGAAGAAAGAGCCGGAGGGAGAAGCCGAAGAAGCCTCTGTGAAGAAAGCACAGGATGTTTTGAAGGAGGCCAGAGAACTTCTGAAATCCGATCCGGTTCTTGAGACAAAGAAGGCCAAAGAGGAAGAAACTGCGAAGGCGAAAGAGCCGGAGGAAGATCCTATGGAGACGTTGGAAAAGCTCGTGGGACTTACGCAGATCAAAGAAGATGTGAAGGAACTGACTGCTTTTGTAAAAGTTCAGAAGCTTCGAAAAGAGCAGGGGATGAAAACCGTTCCGGTGTCCCTTCATCTGGTATTTACCGGAAATCCGGGAACCGGTAAAACAACGGTAGCCCGAATCCTTGCAGGGCTGTACCGGCAGATGGGAGTGCTTTCCAAAGGACAGCTCGTTGAAG
>JAUNAE010000089.1:8048-11152 GCA_030527765.1 Eubacteriales bacterium | reverse complement strand
CCGCTCAGGTCTTGTGGCAGGTTATGTAGGACAGACGGCGATTAAAACCCAGGAACAGATCCAGAAAGCCATGGGCGGAATTCTGTTTATTGATGAAGCTTACACACTTGCTCAGAAGGATGATCCTTTTGGACAGGAAGCCATTGATACCATTCTGAAGGCAATGGAAGATCATAGGGATGATTTCATTGTGATTGTGGCAGGATATACCAAGCCAATGGAAAAATTCATCAACAGCAATCCGGGGTTGAAGTCCAGATTCAATAAATATATGGAATTCTCGGACTATTCGGCAGAGGAGCTCGAGCGGATTTTTCAGATGAATTGTAAGAAATATGAGTATGTTCTTGATGAGGGCGCAGGAAGACAGATTGCGCAGATTCTGGGACTTCGAAGAATGAAACAGAAGGAGAATTTTGCAAATGCCAGAGAGGTGCGAAATCTCTTTGAGGAGATTGTAACCAATCAGGCACGGAGAATTGCTCAGATGGAGAATCCGACAGGAGAACAGCTGAGAGAAATCTGTGTGCAGGATCTTCTCGGATTATCCGGTATGGAAGAAAACATTCCGAAAGAAATTCAGGAAGATCTCAAAGAAACGATCGTAGATATTAAGGATAGTGTGGAATAGGGAAGGGCACGAAATGAGTAAGAGAACACGGAGAAAGAAAAATCCAAGACTGGCAGTCAAGAGAATTTTGATTGCTTTGGAAGTTCTGGTTCTTGGAATTATTCTGACGATCATTTTCTTTCCGAAGGAAGGACTGGTAACAGAAGGAACTCCGGAGAATGGTGAGATCATGGAAGAGGCTGAGAAGGCCGTAGAAGAAGCGACAGAAGAGGCAGCAGAAGAACCGGAGGAAGAGAAAGAACTGGTCGGGGCTGTGGGAGATGTGGAATTTGTTCCTGCATCTGAACAGGGACCGGAATTTCATCCGAGAGCAACGGAAGAGACCAAGCCTTCTAATTTCATTGCAACCACAGAAATTAAAGTGGGAGAAGAAGTGCTTACATCCCTGGAGGAATACAAACCGAAGGACAATATTACCTTTGATCTTCCGGGAAAATATACGGATGTAGAAGGAATCGTGACGTTCCGTGGAAACAATTTCCGCGACAATCCGACCTATGGAACGGCAACCTTCACAGAAAACAAGCTGGAAGAAAAGTGGAGTGTTCCCACAGGCGGTCTGACCTACGGAGATGCGACCTGGACAGGAAGCGGATGGACCGGACAGCCTCTGATGGAGAAATGGTCCAAAGAAACAAAACAGCATATGAACATGTATGACTGGGCAAAGGAAAAAGATGATCTTGTTGAAGTGATCTATGCCTGCATGGACGGATATGTGTATTTCCTGGATCTGGAAACAGGAGAGGCAACGAGAGATGCACTGTATCTTGGTTTCACCTTCAAGGGATCCGGTGCACTGGATCCGAGAGGATATCCGATTCTTTATGTGGGTGCCGGATATAACAGTAATCAGGGAACTGCAAGAGTGTTTATTGTGAATCTTCTGGATTGCAGTGTTCTTACAACTTTTGGAAATGACGATCCTTTCTCGCTGAGAGGTTCCTTAAGTTTCTTCGATTCTTCCTGTTTGATCGATGCAGAGACAGATACGATGATTTATCCGGGAGAGAATGGAATTCTTTACCTGATGAAATTGAACACTTCTTACAATGAGGAGACCGGCGAACTTTCCTTCAACCCGGATCCAATGGTTCGCTGGCATTATTATGGAGTGCGAAGCAGTGCCTATTCCTTCTGGCTTGGAATGGAAGACAGCTGCGCAGTATATCAGGGTTATCTGTTCGTTACGGACAATGGCGGAAACCTCATGTGTCTGGATTTGAACACCCTGCAGCTTGTGTGGGCACAGGATACACTGGACGATTCCAACTCCACCCCGGTATTGTCCGTAGAGAACGGACACCTGTATCTGTATGTCAGCACTTCATTCAGACTTGGATGGAGAAGCAGCACCACAGCTGAGGTTCCGATCTGGAAGATTGACGCTGAGACCGGAGAGATTGTATGGAAAGTCTCTTATGAGTGCTACACAGAAGATGGTGTTTCCGGTGGTGTTCAGTCGACCATCGCACTTGGTAAAAATGAACTGAACGATTACATTTATGTAACTGTAGCAAGAACCGGACAGGCATATGACGGCGTTCTGACTTGTATTAACAAGAATACGGGAGAAGTTGCCTGGGAGCACACCGCTTACTATGCATGGTCTTCTCCGGTATGCGTATATGATGAAGAGGGGAACGGACGAGTACTTTACTGCAGCTGCGGCGGCAAAATGTACTTCATGAACGGTATTACCGGAGAAGTTCTGGACACACTGGAAGTCAGTGACGGAGCGATTGAGGCATCTCCGGCGGTATACAACAACCATATTGTTATTGGAACAAGAAGCAGCCAGATCAAAGGAATTGACATTAAATAACAGCGGATAAGGAGATTGTATGAAACGACTGGAATGCAGTATTTCTCTTGATAAGACAGGAGGTAAGGCACGAATTCTTGTAATATCCGATTCCCACGGGGATGCCAGATCTGTGCGTCGTGCCGTTAAGCAGGCCGGATCTATTGACTGGCTGATTCATTGCGGGGATGTGGAGGGAGACTTGTATTCCCATCTCCCGGAACCGCCGGCCTATGCGGTGGTTTCCGTCCGGGGAAACTGTGATTATTCCAAATCTCCGGATGAAATTGTAATCAAAGCAGGGTACTACCGGATTTATGTGACTCATGGAGATCATTTCTCAGTGCATCAGAATTCAGACCGCCTTCTTGCAAAAGCGAAGTCAGAATTCGCAGATATCGCCCTGTATGGACATATCCATGTTCCTGAGATTGAGGAGAGGGACGGGATACTGATTGTCAATCCGGGAAGTCTCAGCAGACCGAGACAGTATCCAAGAGTTCCCACCTATGCCATTCTCACGATTTCGGAGGATGAGCTTCCAAAAGCGGAAATTTTTGAATTATCAGACGAGTAGTGCAAAAGAGCGTTTTCAGAATGTTCTGTTTGCTTGTATGGCAAAAAAGAAGAGAAAGAACTCCCGCTATCATGACTGATTGAAAAAGCAGG
>JAUNAE010000089.1:0-8038 GCA_030527765.1 Eubacteriales bacterium | reverse complement strand
AGATACGTATGCGAGGTACGTACCTTTCTCTTTTTTTACCGAATCAAATTGCGAATATCTGTTTGACTTATCGAGTCTCCGAACCGGCGGAATAGTTCTCTTTATATTTCTGAGGACTGACACCTACGTATTTCTTGAAAATTCGCGAGAAATATCCCTGTTCCGGATAGCCTACCGCCTCGCCGATCTGGCGGACGGAATAATCTGAGGAAGATTCCAGCATCTGACGGGCTTTCTGCATTCTCAGATTGATGAGATATTTGGTCGGTGAGATCTCAAAATACTGGGTAAATATCTTTGTGAGATAGCCGGAACTGTAATTCAGATTTTCGGCAATGAGATTCAGATTAATCTCTTTATTAAATTCCTGATTCAGATATTCCTTCAGAAGATTGGCAATGTCTTTTGGAGAAGCAGTTTCTGACATGGCAGGAGAGAAGGTCTTCTCAAGTTCGTTCTTCTTCAGAATATATTCTCGTCGAAGCTGCTTCAGAACTTCCGCAAGTTTTTCTGTATCCACAGGTTTCAGCAGGTATTCCCGAACCTTCAGATGAATGGCAGTTTGTGCATAAGAAAAATCAGAAAATCCGCTGAGAATCACACAGTCCAGCTCCGGATGAGTTTCCCGGGCTTTTTCAATCAGCTCCAGACCGTCCATTACGGGCATACGGATGTCTGTGATCAGCAGGTAAGGATTATGCTCCTCTATGAGTTCTAACGCCTGTATGCCTGTCTGAGCAGCTCCTGCTACATGAAAGCCAAGATCCAGCTGCTCGATTTTTTTGATAATGTTTTTTTGAAGCAGTGTTTCATCTTCCGCAACGATGACACTATAATTCATAATTTCCTCCCGATTCGTATATAAGCATGGCCCTCCGCTGTGTTGCCATACTCAAATACAGCTCCTTCCTTACAATATAATTTCCATCGAATATACACGTTGATAAGGCCGAGTCCGCCGATTTTGAGACCGTCGGAAGCTTTATAACCGGCTTCATCCACACGTTTCATCTGTCCGGCAAGGTTTGTCAGAACTTCTTCCTGAAAACCGGTTCCGGAATCTGTGACGGTAATGGTCCATCCATCTACGCTGTATTCACCATTGATGCTCAGATGCCATGGGGGAAGGCAGTTTGTTCCGTATTTGATTGCATTCTCTACCAAAGGCTGCAGAATCAGTTTCGGAATGGACTGACTTAAAATTTCCTCAGGAATCCGGATGGAATAATTCAGACTGTCCTCATATCGTATTTTCATACAATAGAGATATTTTTCAATGTAGTTGATTTCTTCCTTCACAGGAATGATAAAGGCTTCGGTATCCGTAATGTACCGCATAATCATAGAGAGCGTCTGACAGAGTTTCGTCACTTCTTCTGTCTGAGAATTTTCCGCAAGAATACTGATACAGGAAAGGGTGTTGTAGTAAAAATGAGGGTTCATCTGAACCTGCAGTGCCGTAACACGGGATTTCAGTTCCAGATTTCTTGTATGTGTAAGTTCCGTGAGAGAATTTTTCAGAGAATCATTCATCTTTTCAAATTCCACGTACAACTCGTTCAGTTCTTCATAAGGAACTTTGTAATCTGTGATGGCTTCTTCGCCGAGATTGTCCAGCTGTACACGCTGAATGATGTGCTTCAGATGTTTTACCGGGCGAACCATGGCTCTTGCTAGAACCATAGACAGAACGACGGAGAGAAGAAGCATGATACTGAGAATGCCAATCAGAATACGGAGCATGGAATTGACGGGCTTCAGGATAATCCGGTCATCCTGGAGAATGAGATAATTCCATCCATTGTAGTTGGAATGTTCCAGAACATAATGGCAGTTCTCATGGGTTACCGGATCCTCAATGCTTTCCGGAGCATTGCTTTCTTCGTAGCTTTGAATTTTCTTGATGACAGAAAAATATTCGGAATCTGTTTCAAGAACAGAATCATAAGGATAGATGAGAGAACCCTTGTCATCGAATATATAGACTCTCGCCGGCTGATCATTGGCCTGATTATAGCTTGAAATGCTGTTAAAAAGTTTTTTGCATCGACGGACAGTTTCTATGACACCAATGGTTTGGTTGGAACTGTTGACGGCGGTACGATAAAGGGAAACATACCATTCTTTCTTTCGGGTACCCGGGGAATAGCGCTTGGTCTGATAAGGCGTCGAGATGAGTTTCCACCCATGGAGAGACAGAACTTCATCGTACCATTCCAGATCCGCTTCCTGATAAGTGCCGGTTTTGGTAATGCTTCCGATTTCGTGAATTTGGCCGTCAAGTGTGTAGAGATTGATTTGATCTGCCTTCATAACGGTGCCATTCAGAGAAATGACATATTCCGACAGTACGTTGGCAGAATCGCTTTTTTCAAGAAAATCCATTTTTCGGTTAAAGTAGTTGATGTTGGAAGAAATCTGATCCAGATCATTTAAATTCCGGTTGACTCCGCTGACAATGGTATCTTCCAGCGTCTGGAGGGAATTGACTTCCCGGTTAATAAGAATCCGGGATACATACGTATAAAAAAAGATAGAAAAAGCAGTCAGTATAAGAAGGGGCATCAGCAGATAATACTTGAATAACTTATGCTGGAGCTTCTGGGGCCTTTTGGCGGCACGATGCTGTTTCATAAAACCTTCTTTCATTGAAACAAAGGGTGTTAACTATTTTGTACTTTCATAGTAACAATATATCATAATGATAGTTTTGCTTCAACAATGTGACGGAAAGATATCGATTTCAGAGTGCTTTTATGAACAAAAAGTACAAATAAATGTGCAAGAAAGTCTATGGATGAATCAGGAAAAGTCTGATAAATTAGAGTTACAAAAGAGATACGGATTTCGTCGGATCGCTGTAAAGATGCTATTGGGGGTGTTTTTTTGCAGGATCCGCAAAAACGAGTGCAAAAAAGGAGGAAAACAAATGAAAAAGAAATTAGTCAGTGCAATTCTTTGTACAGTAATGGGTGCAGCGATGATGACAACAGGTGTTTTTGCGGCAGACAATGTTGTAATCGAGGCAGTTGAGAATGAGGATCAGTTCAAAGATCAGGAACTCAGTATTCTCGTATCCGCAGGATGGATGGACAATCGTTATGATGCTACCATCGAGAGATTTGAAGATACGTACGGAATAACCGTAGATCTTCAGACAATCCCGGCAGATCAGTACTCCGACATTCTTCAGAGTGACTTAAGCAACGGCAACTGCCCGGATATCTTCTGGATTCAGAGTAATCCATTTGCCATTGATTCTGTAATCGTAGATCCTGAGAACTACTGCATCGATTTCTCCGGTGCTGAGTGGCAGGATGTAATTCCGGAAGCTCGTCAGGCATCCTGTATTTCCAACGATAAGTTGTATGGTCTGCAGATCTGGCACAATTCTCCGGAATATGTCATGGTTTACAACAAGACCCTCTTTGAGGAACTGGGAATTACAGAACTTCCGACTACCTATGAAGAGTTCAAAGCTGTTTGCGAGAAGATCGCAGCTGAGGGTATCACTCCATGGTTTGTTCCGGGAGCAGACGGCTGGCAGCATCAGCTTTCCTTCTTCCAGATCGGTGGTGTTTATGAAGAAGCAGCACCTGGTCTCTACGATGCACTGAACAACAACGAAGCAACCTTCGCTGACAATGAGAAAATGATCGAAGTTCTGAATCAGTACAAAGAGCTCTCTGATCTTGGATATCTCGGAGAAGACTGGATCGGTACCGATTCTACCAATATGAGCAACGAGTTCGCTGACCGTACCATCGCAATGGCAATGGCAAACTCCAGCTACATTGATCAGATCAAATCTGAGACCGAGACAGAGGATGAGTTTGGTCTGTTCCTCATTCCACTTGGAGACAACTCCTGGTATCCAACCAACCCGGCCGGCCCGACAATGTTTGGTTACAAGGGAACCGAGCATGAGGATCTTGTAAAAGCATTCTTCCAGTTCGTATGCACACCTGAGAGCCTTCAGGAGATTCTTGACAACTCTCCAAACTATACAAACCTGGACGTAAATGTTGAGATCAATCAGAAATGGCTTCCGGAGGAAGAAGAGTTTATGGCAACCATCGATGCGGATAAGATGGCAGTCAGCGTTCTTCAGACAGGCACCAAATATACAAACGATTACTGGATGCAGTTTGGTCAGGATATGGTTTCCTTCTGCCAGGGCGAAATCGAGGCAAATGATGTACTTGCAAACATGGATACAAACCGCGCAGCAAGTGCAGAAGCAGTTGGAGATGAAAACTGGAAGTAAGCAGTACTTATATAGGATGGAGCATAAAGCGTGGGGGCTCTATGCTCCGTCCGTTTTTTTAGCGGAGGGATGAACATTGAACAAGAAGAAAGTATACCCACAGTGGTTCGTAATACTTCCACTGGTTCTTTACATTGTATTTTTCCTGATGCCCAGTGTTCTCGGAGTGTATTATTCCTTTACGGACTGGGGAAGAAATACGGTAAAGAATGGACTTCATTTTGTAGGATTGCGAAATTATGTAGAAATCTTTACATCAAACAAAAATTATGCGGCAGGTATCTGGAATACAGTTAAGTTTACAGTAATTTCCAATATCGTAAAGATTGTACCGGCATTTTTTCTCGCCATTATGCTGCATGGCAAGCTGAAAGGAAAAGGCTTCTATCGAACTGTGATGTATCTGCCTTCTGTTCTTCCTTTTGTGATCATCGGACTTTTATTCCGCTCTATTTTTAACTATAAGACAGGACTTTTGAATGTCTCACTGGACTGGCTGGGTCTCGGAATACTGAAGCAGAAATGGCTTTCTGATCTTGGCGTCGTGTGGAAATCTATATACAGCGTTGACGGCTGGAGAGGTATCGGTTATGTTATGACCATTTTTCTTGCGGGTCTGAATGCCATAGACAGCTCCTTCTATGAGGCAGCAGATATTGACGGTGCGAGCTTCTGGCAGAAAGTACGCTATGTGACACTGCCTATGATGCGGGGTGCCATCATGATCAATCTTGTATTTGGTGTCACTTATGGACTGAAAGTATTCGATATCATTTATGTTCTTACCAACGGTGGTCCGGGACATGCAACGGAAGTTATCACAACATACACCTTCCAGTTATATGGAACCGGGAATTACGGATTGTCAACCGCACTCAGTTCCATTCTTCTTCTGGCAACCGCAGTGGTCGGTATCTGTATTGTAAAAGTAATGAGCAGAAAGGAGGCAGACTGATATGAAGAAAAAAACATTTCAGAACATATTGAAACATATGGTAAGTCTTTTCCTTTCTCTGCTGGTACTTCTGCCGTTTTATATGGTATTTGTCAATTCCTTCAAAGGAAAATCAGAATCTGCAAGAATGAGTCTTTCCCTTCCGAAGGAGTGGCTTTTTTCCAATTATGCGGAGGTTATTAAAAAGGCAGATCTTTTCCATGGACTTTTAAACAGTCTCATTTACGCCTTGGTTGCTACGGTAGCGGGCGTGACACTCTGTGCCATGGCATCCTTTGTTCTTAGCCGTAATCGGACAAGACTCAATCGTTTTCTGTATTATTTCGTCATCTGCGGTCTGTTCTTCCCGGTGAACTACGTTACACTGGTAAAGGTATTCCAGACCATGCATCTGACAAATACAAGACTTGGTATTGTCCTTGTATTCACAAGTGCCATGATTCCGTTCTGTGTCTTTACGATCTACAGTTTCATCGAATCGGTTCCAAAGGAAATGGATGAAGCAGCAGTCATTGACGGGGCATCTCCTCTGAAGCTGTTTTTCAAGGTTATTCTTCCTATGCCGAAACCTACCATTGTAACCTGTTTCATTCTGCAGTTTATGGGCGTTTGGAATGACTTTTTGACACCTCTGTATCTGTCAAGCAAGAGCAAACTGTTCCCGATGACCATGTCTGTATATCAGTTTTTCGGAAAAAATAAGAGCTACTGGAATTATATTTTCGCAGATATTATCCTCACCATTATTCCGGTTATTATTGTGTATTTCATAGGACAGAAATATCTGGTAGAAGGAACAAATTCCGGAGCAGTCAAAGGATAATGAGCATGAACAAAAAGAATAGCGTTTATAATCACAGGGGAGTTTTTCGGAACCCCCCTGTAGCAGTTCCGGCGGGAGATGTGGATGTCTCCGGGGGAGGCAGATGGAGAATCTGGCAGGATGCCGGGACAAAAATTGATGCTCCAATTCTCGGAAACGGAGATTTGCTTTGTGCATTTGCCGGTCCGAGAGAGTATCCCCAGTTCTGGTTTACAACCAATGATTTCTGGCAGATGGAAAGTGCTGCGAACTGGGAATTTTTTCATGATAACAGTGTGGCAAAGGCAGATCCGCCTATGTCTCTGGGCAGTCCGAAGCCTGTGGGCAGACTGGTGTTTGACATTCCTTCCCTGCGAAACACGGCTTATCTGGTGGAACAGAACTACGGTGAAGGTGAGACGAGAGCCGTGTATACCTGGGAAAATCAGGAGAGATTTGAGATCCGGGGAGTAGTCTGTGCTGTAGAGAATGAACTTCTTCTTACAATGAAGTCGGATCGGGAAATTTCCATTTCCTGGGATGTGCGTTTTCCTGACGAATTGGGAATGGGATGCGATGTCGGAGTGGATTTTGAAGGAACAGGAGAAGGGGAAACTTCCAGAAATGGAATGTTTGTCGGCATGACCGGAGGAAAACCACTCCAGGTGAAGAAAATCCGGGAAGGCATTGTAAGCGGCTACCGGGAGTTCTCAGACCATGTGGATGTTCCCACAAAAGTAGGGTTTTCCGGGAGATTTCTTACCCGTTCCGACGGTACAGAATGGAACCCCGGATGCAAGGCTCTTGGATATGATTCTTCCCTTTCCATGACACTGCTGCCGGGAATTGCTTATACCTTTGTACTTTCCGTCAGATCCTGGGCGAAGGTTTCCAGACCTTATGAGTATGCCTGCTCCAGAACACGGTGGTTTACAAAAGAAGATGCGCTGCAGCTTCTGAAAGAGCACAAAGCCTGGTGGAAGTCCTACTGGGGTATTTCCGGAATTTCCATTCAGGATAAACTTCTGGAAAAGTGGTATTATCTCTGCCAGTATATGATGGGAAGTCTTTCAAGGGATCCTTCATATCCCCCGAATATTCTTGGAATCAGTACCTTTGACCGCCAGGCATGGAATGGCAATTACAAAATCAATTACAATCATCAGTCCCCGTATCTTGGCCTTCTTGTATCGGGACATTTTGAGCAGTCAGATCCCCACGATTCGCCGTATCTGGATATGATGGACATTGCAAGAGAAATGTCCCGAAGGCTTCTGGGACATGACGGACTGTTGTATCCTCTGGGGCTGGGGCCTGCTGGAATGGTTAGTGAAGCGCTGCTTCTGTATATGAAATCTCCTGCAGTGCACGGGGCTTTAAATATGATTATGCGGTACGAATTGACGCTGGATCCGGAATATGGAAGAAAAATTTATCCATTTCTTCTCGGTGTGGCGGACTTCTGGGAACAGGATCTTGTTCTGAAGGAAGATGGATACCACGTTGTGGGAGATGGAATGCATGAACGAATTGTGGCAGATGTGAGAGAACATGGACTTCCATGGGATCCGGTGAATACTCTTGGATATCTCCGGACATTCTTCCGTTTTATGCCGAAGATTTCCAAAGATCTTGGACTGTATCCGGAACGATGGGAGAGATGGGAAGAGATCGCAGACAGGATCGCACCATATCCAAAGGGAACCATCCGTGAAATTACAGATAATCCCACCCTTTGGACAGAAGCAGACGTTCCTCTGACAGAGCTGCTTCCGGACTCTTTTCTGGAAAAAGTAATCTATTACGACGAAGGAAAAGGGGGAAAATGGTCCTATCATTTTCCGGGGAATATCATGCATATATATCCCGGAAATGCCATCGGATCAGAATCCTCCGAAGAAGAACAGGAAATTGCTTATAACACAGTGAAAGCCCATGCTCTGGTAGAAGATGCTCTGGCTGTGCACAAACGTCAGAAAGCGACCTGGGAAAATGTTTCTGCGAATTTGCATAT
>JAUNAE010000088.1 GCA_030527765.1 Eubacteriales bacterium | reverse complement strand
AGGCGAAGCATTTTGACATTTGCCTTATGGACCAGATCAAAGAAATTCTGCTGATACTTCATTGTCTGAGCCACACCCATGGAAACCTTAATGTTAATGGTATCCAGTGTATTCTGAGCAATGGTCGCATACTGCTTCAAATCTTCAATATCTGTATCCTCATTATCTTCAAAGAAAATAAGGAACTCATTTCTGCCAAGATGGAATACATTCATTGCACCGAAAACACTTCCAAGAACCTTTTCTGTGTGAGAATGCATCTTTCTTATGGTATCTTCATCCTCCGGCAAATCATATTTGAGAGCAACATCACAATAAATCAGCGCAAGCGGCTCTTCCATTCGAATGCCTGCAACTCGGTCATACAGAGAATACTGATGCATCGGCTGATTGGCATCCTTAATCGGTTTGCTCTCTGTCATAATTTTATTCTCAAGATTCCTTCTGTGAATCTGGATGGATACATAATGATTAATCACATCAAAAATCCGGCGAAGCTCCTCGAAACGCTCCGGTGTCGGATTGTCAATTCCGAAAAATCCGATATCTGCATGATCAAAGGTCAGCTGACCACAGATCAAAGACTGAAGTCCCTGTGGTTTCAGAATTTTATAGAGCTGATAATCCTCCTGTTTAAAATTCTCCATGTTCTGTACACAGAGATTTTTGCCTCGAAGGAAATAATTATAATAATATTTGACACCCTTCTCCTGAATGTTCTGCATCAGATGCTTCTTAGAAAAAGTATCTTCTGAAAACCATTCGTCTGTACAGTCGTAGCATCCTTCTTCATTTTTCTCGAAAACATAAACTCGTTCACACTGAAAAATATTGCCTAAACTGGCCAGCAGTGCCGGTATTGCCTCTGTCGGAGAATCTATTTTTGCTACTTCTCCAAAATCAAGTCCCAATGACTCAATTCGAGCTTCTTCTGTCTGTACGGTATTTACCTCTCTTACGTCCCCCATAATTCGTACATCCTTTCATAAATACTGCTTGATTGGATGTCTGTCATTGCTTTCAATTATTTTTGCTAACAGACTACCTTGCTCTATTGATAAGAATATCACAAATTCCGAAAATACTCTACAGTTCTTATTCAAATTCCATAATTTTTTTCGATAAAAACGGGCTTATTCTTTCTCTTTTCGACAATGCATTTGCTGAATCGGACTTTTTTACCGAAAAATACCGCGGACATTCACAGTCCACTCCCCCGCCCACGAACATAAAACTCTTCGTTCGTCAGTCAAACCAGTTCAGAAGACCTGTAGACTGCAGGAACAGAATAAACATCATAATCGGTGTGATATACCGAATCATTACCTTGTATATGTTTTTTCTCGGGAAGGCATCTCCACTGGATTCCATCTCGTCTATAATCCATTTCGGTCCTACAATCCAGCCAATTAGAATCGTAGATAGCAGGGAAATAAAAGGCATCATGAAACTGTTGCTGATATAATCCATCAGATCCAGCAGCTGTCCTGTGGAACCGTTCGGAAGCTGGATCTCCACATAGAAAATACTATATCCAAGTGCAATAACAATGGATGCAATGGTATATATGATTCCAAGTGCTAGAATTGCTTTCTTTCTCGTTACGTGAAAGATTTCCATGCAATTGGCCGCGATGGATTCCAGTACCGAAATACAGGATGTCAGCGTCGCAAACATTGCCATGATAAAGAACAATGCTCCTACCACAACTCCGATTCTGCCCATTGCATCAAATACTTTCGGAAGCGATACAAACATCAGACTTGGACCGGATGTCATTCCTTTTGTTCCGGAAAAGACATAAATCGACGGGATAATCATTACACCTGCAATAAAGGCCACAACTGTATCAAAGATCTCAATTTGATTCACTGCACGGTTCAGGTTCACGTCTTTCTTCACGTAAGAACCATAGGTAATCATAATTCCCATGGATACGCTTAAGGAAAAGAATAACTGACTCATAGCGTCTAACAGAATCTGAAGGAATCGCCTCACGGTCAGTCCTTCCAGATTCGGAGTCAAATAGATCTTCAGACCCTCAAGTCCGGTTCTCACTGTGCCGTCGGCATCTGTGTGGCGCAGCGTTAATGCAAATCCCGCGATCAGTACAATAATAATCAGCAGAATCGGCATCATAAATTTGGATACCTTTTCAATTCCGCCTTCTACTCCATTGTAGCAAATCCATGCGGTGGCGATCATAAACAAAAGGGCATATATCACAGGTGCCACAGGGGAAGTGATAAAATCTGTAAAGAAGGAGTCCCCTGCCGCCCTTTTCGCCGCACCGGTAAAGTATACGACCGCATAACGAGTCACCCATCCGCCGATTACTGCATAATATGTCATAATCACGACCGGAACCAGGAAGGTGAGAACCCCAAGAAATTTCCACTTGGGATTCAACAGACCGTAGGCATGTATGGCACTCATTTTCGTCTTTCGACCGATGGCGACGTCTGTCACAAGCAGTGTAAAGCCAAATGTGAGAATCAAAACAAGATAAACTATGAGAAACAATCCGCCTCCGTCTTTTGCCGCAAGATATGGAAATCTCCATAGGTTTCCCACTCCCACGGCACTTCCTGCCGCGGCTAGTACAAACCCCAAATTTCCGGTAAATCCGCCTTTCTTCTCCATATAGCTTTCACCATCCCTTCCATCGTCGATCGTGCCCTCTATGCACTTCGCATTCTTTGCCTCCCAATAAAATACTTACCGATTATTCTCCATCTTCCTTATTCCTATAGGAATCTTTTAATTTCTTTATTATATCATGCAAGTGCTGCTGTTCTCAATAAAACACGAAACGCTCCGGTGCCAAAAATACCGGAGCGTTTTTGTATATTTATTCATAAATTCAGTAGTTTTGTCATTTCAGATATTCGCAATCCGCTTCGCTGCTTGATTCGGTTAAATCTCTATCTCCACTGTTTCGCCGGACTCTTCTGTGATGGATACTGTCGCATTTCCGTGTTTCTTAAGGATCAGCTGTGCGCGTCCCTCGAACATTTTGACAGTTGTTTCATCGTAGTTATAATCCGGTTTCGGATCTGCACTGCCGAAGCCATGAATCTCTGCTTCTCCATCTACATGGACAGAGATGGATGGATTCTCGCCATCTGCAAGTACTCCGTTTTCATCTCTTATACTAATATTAACATAGCAAAGATGATCGTTCTTTGAGAAATCATAACCTGTTTCTTTCTCGACGTAAAGGCTTCTCTCCTTCTTTGCAGATACCAGAGAAAATCTTCCGATTTCCTCGCCGTTCTTATAAGAAACAGCGGTCACTTCTCCGGCATGGTAGTCCGTTTCGAACACAAATCGATTCAGGAAATCCTGATGTGTGTTCTTTCGTCCAACAGATTTTCCATTTACAAACAGTTCTGTCTCATCTCCACCGGCGTATACTTCCACAACGATCGGTTTTCCCTCAAATGCTTCATCGAATGTCCAGGATGCAATGGTATCACTCATTACCCATGGAGTCTTCATTAAGAATTTACCATAGTGTTCCGGTCTCTGAACTGCAATGTAAGGAGCTGTACGAAGACCAAAAGCAATTTCCCGATAGTAAGACATCGGTCTGCGGAATCCTGTGATATCAAGATCTCCGATATATGCCAGCTGGCACGGGAACTTGGCTCCGAAACCACCTTCTCCAAACGCATAACCCGGAACACCCACACCTGCTTCTCCAATATAATCCCAGCCGGTCCAGGTGAAATCACCGATAATCGCCGGATATTTTTCTACATAAGACCAGTTCTCTGCGATCTGCGGCGGATACGTCTCACTTCCGACAATGATGCGATCCGGATAAGCATGTACATCGGATTCATATCGCTCGGTCATGTAATTGTATCCTGCGATATCAACCTGTGCACTTGCTTTTTCCAGACGTCTGCTCATAATCGGATGGTTGTTGATGTGATCCATGTTGCCGTCAAGAATTGTCAGCATATCATTGACATTTCCGTCTGTTTTTCCCTCTCTTGCAAGATCTGCGGCGACATCTGCAAATACTCTCTCAACCTCATCCCCAAGTACATACAGTCCATTCATGGAAAGGAGCGTATATCTTGTCGCATCCATTGATTTGATCTTCTGATCAAGCTGATTTGCAATGGCAGTTCCGGCATCTGTACTTACTTCCGGAATCTCATTTCCGATGGAATACAGAAGAACGGACGGATGATTGTAGTCTTTTCGCACCATTGCCTCAACGTCTCTCTCCCACCACTCTCCAAAGAACAGGCCATAATCACAGTCAGACTTCGGGCGGGTCCACATATCAAAGGTCTCATCCATGACATACATGCCCAGTGCATCGCATGCCCGAAGAAGAGTCTGTCCCATCGGGTGATGAGACATACGGATGGCGTTAAATCCTGCTTCCTTTAACTTCGCAACTTTTCGATACTCACTTTCTTCATAGGAAACAGCACCAAGCAGTCCATTGTCATGATGTACACATGCCCCGCGAAGTTTCACAGACTTTCCATTCACACGAAGTCCACGCTTGACATCCAGAGAAATAGTTCGGATACCAAACATCTCTTCTGTACTGTCCAGAAGGACATTCTCTTCAGAAATCTTTGTCTTGCAGCAGTACAAATCCGGTGTCTCATCACTCCAGAGTTTTGGATTTTCAATTGTCGTACGCAGCACAAGAGTTTTTGTCTCTCCTCCACGAAGCCAGATTTTTCCGGAGATTACGGTATCATTTTTTTCATCTGCTCTTTCTGCGTTCACAGGAGCAAGTACATGTTCTACAGTCAACTCACGTGCTGTCGCCTCCGAATTCTCGATTTCTGTTTCAATTCTCAGAGTCGCAAACGCCTCATCTGCCTCTTCTGTTGTAATTCTCACACCTTCCGGAAGAATATGACAAAACTCAGATTCCAGCCAGTAGACATCCCGATAAATACCGCTTCCACTATACCAGCGGCTGTTGCTCATTCCGGCATTTCGTACTTCTACACGGAGTTCATTTTCCTCTCCATAGCGAAGGAATGGATGAATATCTGCATAAAATGTAGAATATCCATATGGGCGATTGGCTGCCAGCTGACCATTCACGTATACAAAAGAATTCATGTAAATTCCTTCGAATTTGATCAGAACCTTGCGATTTTTGTACTCTTCACCTACCTGAAACTTTTTCACGTAAGTATATGTTCCGCCATTGCGATATCCTGTATTTGGACCGTTCAAAGATTCTGCATGCGCCCGCTGCTCAATCATTGCATCATGCGGTAATGTCACTTTCTTCGCATTCTCCGGGACATTCCATACAAGTGAAAAGGAATCTTTATTTGCCCATACATACCAGTCATCATTCCATTTATTAACTTTCATATTCCCACTCCTGTTCTATCTATTACTATTGATAACATACCAAATATGGGTTGATATTTTTAGCCTCACTTTGTTGATTATGTTCTTATTTTGCTTATATTATATGTAGGTAATGTACGCAAATCCCGCACTGCTTATCCCTTATTTCATATTCCTACGTTTCCGCTGTTAATTCCATTCTCATCCTCTTCCAGCGGAAGCCATTCCAGCACCCTTCTGATCATTTGTCCCCAGAAATTCCACTCATGATTTCCGGACTCTTCCACGCAGGTTACCGGTATCTCTTTTTCTTTGAGATACTGCTGAAACTTCCGGGTAAGCGGCAATAAAGAATCATCTGTTCCACAGGCCATGAAAAGGTGCGGTATTTCATTTTTATTCAAAACCAACGCATCCACTAATGCATATGGATCCATATCACTGCCTTTTACACGATTCAAATCCCCAAAAATCTGTTCTGCGAAGCTTTTTGTCTCCAGGAAAAACGGATGTGCATCTGTTCGTTTCTCAATTCCATCGGTAATTAGCGCTGTGGACAACGCTGCAATTGCACCGAATGTTTCATGATACTTTAAACCATTTCTCAAAGCTCCGTATCCTCCCATGGAGAGTCCTGCAATATAAGTATCTTCTTTTTTGTGAGACAGAGGAAACATTTTTCTTGTCATGGAAACAAGTTCTTTCCCGATAAACTCACCATACAGATTATGACCCTCTTTCTGGTCAATATAGAATCGATTCTCTCCGCACGGCATTACAACTGCCAGATTTTTTTCTTCTGCAAATTGCTGTATCGTCGTATTCATAAGCCAGTCTTTGCTGCTTCCAAATACTCCATGGAGGAGATAGAGTGTCTTAAATGGTTTTTCCTCACGCTCAGGCATTCCCGGAAAACGAAGTTTATCAACCGGGAGAATCACCTCCACCGGAACCGTGCGCATTAATGCTTCTGATAAATATTCTACATGTATGATTGCCATAATTTTCGTCCTTTCTGCAAATAGCAAAAAGGGGACATTTCTGCCCCCTCCTCCCACGTTAATTTTCAGTTGCTGCCTGTTTTTTTCTGTTCTCAAGTTCTTCAAGAACCATCGGCTCTTCTTTGTCATAGCGATAGATCAGAACGTATCCAATCATAATTACTACGAGAATAATCATTGGAAGCCATGCAAACATGGTATTAATACCTGCCAGGGTTACTGCACTCTGCTGCGCATCAGCCACATATCCTGTCCACTGTAAGATCCATCCTACCAGAGCTGCTGCAAGTCCGGAAGTAACTTTCTGAGAAAAACTTACGATTGCACTTCCTGTACCTTCGATTCTCTTGTTTGTAATATACTCACCATAATCAACGGCATCTGCTACGAGAAGATTTACCGGAATTGCAAGAGGTCCGGTTGCGAGTGCACCAAGAACCGTACCTGCTACCAGCAGTGTCATGTTGCCGGTCATAGCGGCAATTCCTCGAATTGCATAACTTACTGCCTGCAGAGATGCTCCGAGATAAACACTCTTCTTCTTTCCAAGAAGTCTTAAGCATGGCTGAGCGAGGAAAATGACGCTGAGAATTGTCGGAACAAGGTTTACAAGATTCAGTTTCGTTGTAAGTAACGGGGCGTTCATTGCATATTTATAGAAATATGTCTGAGAACCTGTGTTTATATTATTGGCCAGATTCATAAAAAGTACAACAAATAATGCGAAAAGGAAGTATTTGTTTTTTACGAAGTTCTTTACACCTTCTTTGAAGGTCATTTTGGTCTGTACTGCATTTGCATCATTTGCAGCGGTTACGGACTCTACAGACTGCACGTGCTCTCTTGTAAAGAAGAAGGAAAGCAGTAATCCGAGTGTTGAAATTGCACCGTATACACAGAAGACAATTCTCCATGCTCTGGTATCACCGCCCATTGCATAAATGAATGGGAAAGTTGCAGACATTCCAAGGATCGTACCGCCCAGTCCAAAGAGCAGTGCAACGATCGCAAGTTTACCTCTCTCTGCACCATTCTGTGTCATAAGAGGCATCATGGTATTACCGGCAACACCAACCATCGTGTAAAGAATGGAAGAAAACAGGTTGTAAGTCAGAAATGCATAAATCAATTTTCCTGTTGCTGACGCGTTAATTGGTACGAAGAAAATCAATGCCAGTGAAATTCCAAGCGGTACAGATAACCACAGAAGCCAAGGTCTGGCTTTGCCCCATTTTGTTTTGGTCTTGTCGATCAGGTTTCCCGCAATTAAGTCTGTAATTCCATCAAACAATTTGGAAATAAGAAGCATGGTTCCGACAGCTCCTGCTGCCATTTTCAGACTGTCTGTATAAAACATTGTCAAGAATGCTGCAAGAAGGGAATTGGCAGTTCCCGGAAGCAGTCCAACTCCAAAACCAAGGATCTCTGATAATTTTAATTTTTTCTGTGATTCCATTGTAATCTTTCCTCCTATTTGTAATCCTCTACACTCCACTCATCCAACCAGTCAATAATGACCTGATCGCCTTCAAATCGAAGGGGAAGCCATACATAATCCGACATCGATGAGTTGATTCTCATATCTTTTGCATCTTCTTCCGTGAATACAAACTCTATTTCCGGATCAAAGATTCTTATGAATTTTTCCTGTATCTGATCGGAATATTTGCCGTTCAGATAATTCTCACCGGCAATTTTCGGAATATCCGGTCTCCAGCGATCTGCTATCGCAATATACAGATCTTCTTTGTACGGATGTTTGAACACAGAAGAAATCTGTGAGTTAAAAGATGTCTTTGATGTATCCGACGGATGTGGATTTCCAAGTACCCTGTATGGTCCATGCCAGTCATCTGCAACTGCTGCCTCCGACGGATTTGAAAAATATCCGGTAGTTCCGGAAGTAATCAGATAATGTTTTCCGTTTCTTACAAAATGCGCAGGAGCTTCTCTTGAAATCGGTGGTGCTTCATGAGGAAAATGCTCTGAATATCCAGTCTGTGCATCCGTAAATTCTTCATTCAAGTCCGCACAATAAACAGCTGTATGAGGCTTTTCACTGATGACATATCCCTTGCCTGTTTTTTCATCTACGCAGAGATCGAAATCTCCCACAAGCTGTCCACAAGGGTTTACATGAGGATTCACCATCTCATAAGGTCCCAAAATATGATCCGCTGTCAGGACTGCAAAACCGGACGGTTCGTTCATAATCTTCAGCCAGGCCACATATTTCTTTGTTTTTTCATTGTAAATAATATGCGGACGATCCATCATGGAATTTGGATGGAGTGGTGAAGTTGGCTCCTCAAGATCCGGAGGAATAATAACACCCTCATCCTTCCACTCACACAGATCTTCCGATGAATAACATCTTACCCCCCAGTGCCAAAGCTCATTGGTACCGGTTGTCTTTTCTTTGTTTTCACCATATCAGTAAAATTTATGATCCACACAAATCACGCTGCCTCCATGAGCCTGAATTCGCTTGCCTTCCGTATCTAACCACGGCTGTCCCGGTTTGATTGTCTTTTTCATCTTTTTCTCCTTAAGTCACCGCTTGTTTATTTGATAATGCTATTTTATTCGAAGAATGCTTTACATAAAAGAGGGGATTGTGACATGGAAAAGAGGATTTTATGACATAGGAAAAGAATCCTTTTGTTTACAATCTATCGGTCGGGGCTGTAAAATAGAATTGTCATAATCCTTAGGATTCAGCACTGTTACGAACAGACAAAATTTTCCAATATTGTATGTGAGGCTTTTATGAATTTCAAAAACACTTTCGAATTTCAACTTTCAACAGAACTGCGGGAATTTGAACAAATACTGAAAGATTTATATCAACGTAATCCCGATAAACAGCTTGAACTGCCACATGATATGCAGTACACGCAGAATATGCTAAAACATGCCATCACCAAACTGACGGACTGTGATGCCTATCTCTCCAAACTGCTTCTATCCAATCTCCAGGAGCAGAATTTCTTTCAGCAGGATCTGGATGTGGAAATATATCAGCACCTGCGTTATCTCCCCGCTCAGACCCACTCTCATTCTTTTTTTGAGATTGTCTATGTTATGCAGGGGGAGTGTACCAATTATGTGAATGATCACACTCTGTCTATGGAAGAGGGAGATATTTGTATTCTGGCTCCTGAGACTTCTCATGCCCTCAGTGTTTTCACGGACAATTGTATCGTTTTCAATATTGAAATTCGCACAAGTACTTTTGAAACTGCTTTTTTGGATACTCTGTCGGATAACGATATTCTCGCAGACTTTTTTACAAGAACACTGTATCATTCCCCTTCCCATCCATATCTCTATTTCAAAACCGGAAGGGATTATGAGCTCCGGAACTATCTTGGATTTGTCTACGACGAGTACCATGACAAACGGCAATACAAAAAAAGAATGATGAATTCCATCATTACTGCATTCTTCATTGTTCTCCTTCGCAATCACGGATCTGATGTTATTTTGCCAAATGATGGTTCTGAGGTAACAGATCCAAACACACTTTTTATACTGAAATATATGCAGGATCATTTCACGACAATTACTTTAAAAGATCTGGCTGATTTTTTCAGTTACAGTGAACGTCAGATTCAGCGTATTATTAAATCCAGTACCGGCAAGAGTTTCAGTGAGAATATTCAACAGCTCAAGATGAAAAAGGCTGCCCGCCTCCTTGGAAACCCTGATCTGTCCATCGTAAAGATTGCCGAAGAACTGGGATACGTTGATCCCGGAAACTTCCGGAATATTTTCAAAAAATACTATGGCATGACTCTTTCTGAATATCGAAGCAAGCTGTGATTCTGACTCACATCCTGCAAAAAAAGCTGAAATATCCACCACAATAGTGAATATTTCAGCTTTTTAATTATGCGCAATCAGCAAAATAAATTTTGAATATCCGCTTAACTTATAAGCTGCTTCGATCGATGGTTACTTCAATTCCTTCAGCTGCCTGCACCTGCACCTCAACCCCGGAGGAATTCCGATGAAGTTCTACTTCAATTGTGCCGCTGGCTGAATGGTACGCTGCTTTTACCGTATTCATTGATTCCGGAAGGTAAGGTTTGATTAAAACCTTCTTAAATCCCGGCTCCAATGGTTGAATTCCCGCAATTCCATTATAAAACCACTCCGTTATATGTCCCATCATATCGTGACACTGACTGCGAGGATTCTCTTCCCAATACTCTCCCAGTGTTGTGAGCCCCTCCAGAACAAACGCATAATAGGAAGGATGCTGTTCTCTTGTAATGAACTGTGCAATTAAGTCATTCATTCCATACTTCGCAGCTGTCTGGATTACATAAGGAAGTCCCACTTCTCCCGCAATAAAAGCTTTTTTCTCCAACAGGGTATGGCGGAACACTTCCACAACATCTTCTATGCACTCTTCCGGAACCATTCCCCAATACAATGGCAGCGCCTCACAGGCCTGTGTCATTACAGTCTGATCCCGGTGTTCATAATTCCGGTAGCACCACTTTCCTTCTTCATTGCGAGTAAGGAGACGTTTATTGTAATTCGTTCTGCCTCTTCTTTATACCGAATCTCATCCCCTTGAATTCCAAGAATGGCGGCAAACCATGCCAGAGTCACCGCATCTGCATACAGAAAGGCGGTCTCTATATTTTCTCTGGCAAGCTCATTTTCCGGATTTCCCCAATCTCCAAGACCGTGATTAATAAACCCTTCTTCATTCACTTTTGTCATAAGATGAGCAAAATAGCGTTTTCCGGCCTCATAGTTTTCTTCAATGATACTCTGATCGCCATAGAAAATATAGTGCCATCTCGTTCCAAGAATACAGGTACTGCCCCAGGCAATAATATCATAAAAACTTCCCATTCCCGGTACCGGGATCACGTTTGGAATATAACATGGACACTGAGACGGCATCAGCCCCTCCCCCGGATAAATCTTATTTCCATCAAAGTCATGGAAAATATCCTCTGCCGTATGCTGTGAGGTTCGCATATCCATCAGGAATTTGCGCCACAGTTCTTTTCCGTTTTTCATATAGAAGACTGCAGGAGCCAACAGGTGATTAGGCTCCTGCCATGCAAAACGCTCAATCGTCGGACAATCCGTATGTACACTGACCATATTTGCTTCGACAGCTTTCTCTACCAGGTCATAAATTTGTCCATAACGTCTGTCATCACTGTAGAAAGTACCTGCTTCTTCCCAGGCACTTGAGATTGCATGACCGCAAATATTTCGAACTTCGATTTCCGGATTGGAACGCTCTACTCGAAGATATCTTCCTGCTGAATAGCTGAACTTCTGTCGATACGTTTCCCAGTCCTGATCTTTTCCGATAATAAATG
>JAUNAE010000551.1 GCA_030527765.1 Eubacteriales bacterium | reverse complement strand
TATGTACAGCCTGCGAAAGCTGTTGCAACAGAACATAACGTAGATATGCGCATGATTCCGTACCGAATCATGCCAAGATCGATATTGTTGAGAAAGAAGGGAGAATTCACATGAGTGTAGTAATCGTTGGGGGAAATGAAAGAATGGAGCGCAAGTACAAAGAACTGTGTGCATCTTATAACTACAAGGCGAAGGTTTTTACCAAAAAGAGCGGAAGAATGAGCATTGGAACGCCGGATCTCATGGTACTCTTCACAGATACCGTATCTCATAAGATGGTACAGAGTGTTCTGAATGCAACCAAGGGACAGAACGTTCGAATTGAGCGCTGCCATTCCAGTTCCGCAAGTGCCCTGAAGGGGATTCTTGAGCAGAACGCAGCAATGGCATAATATGCTGCAGCGCAAAATTATGCACTTGCATAATTTGTGTGCCTATCATATTTTCGTTTCTATCGATAAACAAAAGAAGTATTCCTTCCGTAGATGGTTTTGTGGTATAGTAGTAAGCGGCGGCGAAAGCGATACCAAAACCATGATATGGGAGGAATTTTTTCTTATGAAACAATATGAGATGGCAGAACTCGTATTTCAGGGACCATCTCCTGAGGGATCAGAAACAAAGATTCCTCTGACCGCAACTTTTACAAAGGGTGACAGCAGCCTGAAGGTAAAAGGATTCTACGCGGGAAATGGTGTTTACAAAATACGATGGCTCCCGGAAGAAGAGGGACTGTGGCATGTTCAGGTAGAGGGATTGTTCCAAAAGGAGCAGGACTTCACGGTAGAACCTGCAGATGAGTCCCATCACGGAATTGTCCGGGGAGAAGGAACACATCTGAAACACGCGGACGGCACCTGGTTCTATTCCTTTGGAACAACGGTGTACGCTCTGGCGCATCAGGAAAAAGAACTCGTTCAGGAGACTCTGGAAACGTTAAAAAAGAGTCCGTTTAATAAAGTACGAATGTGTGTGTTCCCGAAACATTATCACTATAATCAAAACGATCCTGAGCATTATGCTTTCCGAAAAGAAGAAGATTTCTGGGATACAGATCACCCGGATTATGTGTTCTGGGATGAGTTTGAGGAGGTTCTGAAAGAACTGGAAGGAATGGGAATTCAGGTGGACCTGATTCTATTCCATCCATATGACCGCTGGGGACATTCCAGAATGACGAGAGAGCAGGATCTGACTTATCTGGATTATCTTCTGAGACGTCTGGCTGCTTTTCCGAATATCTGGTGGAGTATGGCGAACGAGTATGATCTCTTCGCTGTGAAAGAATTAGAAGACTGGTATAAGATCGAAGAGTTTATTGCGAAGGAAGACCCTTATGGACATCTTCTTTCCAATCACAACTGCTTTGCGGAATATGATTATGGAAGAGAACATGTGACCCACGTGTCTCTTCAGCACAGACTTCTCAGCCGGGTGGCAGCTCTTCAGCAGGAGTTTCAGAAACCGGTGCTTTACGATGAGGTATGCTACGAAGGAAATCTTCCGGAAACATGGGGAAGTATTTCCGGAGAAGAGATGAATAATCGTTTCTGGAAGGTGACCGTGACCGGCGGATACTGTACCCACGGAGAAACTTATCTGGATCCGTCCCTTAAAGGAGACGAGATTGAAGATGCCGTTGTGTGGTGGGCAAAAGGCGGCAGGCTCATTGGCACAAGCCCTGCCAGAATTCAGTATCTTCGAGATTTGATCGAGTCCCTGCCGGGACCTTTGGATCCATATCCAATGGGATGGGCAAGATATGCGTTGCTTACGGAGAAAGAGATGGAGCAGACAGTCACGGATGCACCGGATTCCCGCAAGCCGTTGTTAAAATCTTTCTGCAGGATGAGCAAAGTCGAAAAACTGCGTCACATTGATGCGGATTTCCGCTATGCAGGTCATGTGGAAGATGACGTATATTTGTTTTATTTTGAACACAACTGTCATAGCCGGGCGGTGTTAGAACTTCCGGAGAACATAGATTATCGACTGGAACTTATTGATACCTGGAACATGAGCCGTGAGACTCTCGCGGAACATGCAAGCGGCATGGCAGAGGTTTCCCTTCCGGGGAAACCGTGGATGGCAGTCCTGGCTGTCAGAAACACAAAATATTAAATCGCGAATCTCGTAAGAAGATTCGCGCGCGAGTTCGGCAGTTGCGAAG
>JAUNAE010000087.1 GCA_030527765.1 Eubacteriales bacterium | reverse complement strand
GGTTCTATCTCTTGAACAATGTATCAAGAAGGCCTCGTCCAAGGGCGGAACCCATATTTCCGCCCAGACGCTGACCGAAACTTCCTCCGACTTTCTTACCGAGATCTTTGCCGATCTCACGGCCGATGGTACCTGTCGCGGTCTTTGCTACACGGCCAATGGCAGCCTGCTGTTTCTTTTTCTCCATCTCAGCTCTTTTGGCTGCTGCCTCAGCTTCCTTTGCCGCCTGTCTTGCGGCAATCTCCGCTTCTTTTGCAGCTGCCTTTGCCTCGGCTTCTTCTTCAACAGCTCTCTGTGCTGCTTCTCTCTGTGCTTCCAGTCTCTCATAGGCAGATTCCGGATCTACCGGGTTCACATAGCGCACATAGAGCAGACTCTGCTGAACTACTCTCTGACGGGTATCCTCATCAATAGAGCCCATTTTGCTCTGAGGCGGAAGAATTCGTGCCTTCTTTGCCACTGCCGGAGTTCCGTCTTCCTCAAGGAAGGATACCAGTGCCTCTCCGGTTCCAAGTCCCATAATCACTTCCAGGGCATCGAACTGACCGTCCGTACGGAAAGAATCTGCTGCCGCCTTCACTTTTCTCTGCTCTGCGGGAGTGTACGCATGAAGGGCATGCTGCACACGATTTCCCAGCTGAGCAAGCACTGAATCCGGAATATCAGAAGGATTCTGCGTTATAAAATAAACGCCGACTCCCTTGGAGCGAATCAGTTTTACAACCTGCTCAATTTTCTGAAGCAGCGCTTTCGGTGTATCCTGGAACAAAAGATGTGCCTCATCAAAGAAGAACACCATTCGTGGTTTCTCAAGATCTCCAACTTCCGGAAGTACTTCAAAAAGTTCTGAGAGCATCCAGAGAAGGAAGGTGGAATACATGGTTGGCTCATTGATCAGACTCTTCGCATCTAAGATATGGATCATTCCTCTTCCACTGATATCCGCGGAAATCCAGTCGAGAATGTTCAGTGCCGGCTCCCCGAAGAATACATCTCCACCCGCATCTTCCAGTGCCACTACCGCTCTCATAATTGCGCTGATGCTCTGCTTTGCAAGATTTCCGTATACTCCGGAATACTCTTTGGAGTTCTCATAGACATGCTGAAGCATTGCTCTCAGATCTTTGATATCAATCAGTAAGAGTCCTGCGTCATCTGCAATTTTGAAAACAACCCGAAGAATGTCTGTCTGTGTCGGATTCAGATCCATCAGTCTTGCAAGAAGCATCGGCCCCATCTCACTGATGGTTACACGAAGCGGAATTCCTGTCTTTCCGTAAATATCCCAGAAACATGTCGGATATGAACGATACGGAAACAGATCATCAGTCAGTCCGAAGAACTGTTTTCTGGAAATCATGTCTTCCGTCTCAATTCCCGGCTGGCACATTCCCGCCAGATCCCCTTTCACATCTGCCATGAATACCGGTACCCCACAGTCACTGAACGCCTCTGCCATTACCTTCAGTGTCACAGTTTTTCCACTTCCGGTTGCCCCGGCAATGAGACCGTGGCGATTTGCCATCTTCGGCAAAATCGACAATCTCGCATCCTCTGACAAGCCAATCCAGCTTTTTTGCTCGTAAAACATAGTTACCCCCTCTCGGAGCCATTCAAAAGCTCCTTTTTATTCTTGCCTTCGAGTCCATCCAATGCAGTTTTGTGTTTATGTTACGACCTTCTCATTCCGGCTGTACTATTGCCGGTTATAATACGCAATTCCTTTGCTCGGATTAAAATAAGTCCGAAGATATCCATCCGTGGACACTACCACAAACTCATTGGTGTCTTCTACGTAATAGATGTCATCTCCGTCCTCTTTTTCTGTCTTATGAAGCGCATTCTTATTGTTTACAACCGCAGATGCCGCAAGCTCATAAGCCTCTTCCGAATCAAATCCCATTTCAATCCCGTGCTTCTCATAATGCTGCTTCAGAAGCTTATGATTGCGAAAACGATAGGTCACCTCTTCAGTTTCATTCTCTGCAGAAAGATCCTGTTTTTCTTCCTCTGTATTTTTGTATTTTTTTGCGTCATTCTTTGACTGCACAGATTCTGCTCTGGCTGTCGTATCTGCTGCCTCGTAAGACTCTGTCACATCCTTCTGTGTCTGCTGCTGGTATACTCCGTTTCCGCCAAAGGCCAAAACAAGAAGCATGATGATAACAGAAATCATGCGCGGCATTTTTCCTTTTCCCTGTGTTCTATTCTGATTCATAATGAATTTACTCCTCTGTATCGGGTTCTGCATCCCCCACTGCAAATATAGCGAAAATCCCCTGAGCAGACATGGGAATGATCCAGCTGCTTCAGGGGATTGAAATCAGTAGGTTAGTTCAACTCTGATGTACAATGTGGACATCTGGTTGCCTCTAACGGAATCTCGCTCTTGCAATAAGGACATTCCTTGGTTGTAGGAGCCGGTTCCTCTGCCGGTTTTTTAGCAAGACTTGCTGCCTTGTTAAATGCTCTCAAAATAAGGAACAGTACAAGGGCTGTGATCAGGAAGTTGATCACTGCTGTAATAAAATTGCCATACGCCAGAACCGGTGCTGTCTCACTTGATCCAAGCTTTACAGTTAAATTGGAAAAATCAGTGCCGCCGAAAATTCCAATCAGAGGTGTAATAATATCTTCGTTCAGAGAAGTCACAATTGCTGTGAATGCGCCGCCGATGATTACACCAACTGCAAGATCCATAACGTTGCCTCGCATGATAAAATCTTTAAACTCTTTTACAAATCCCATCGTCTCTCTCCTTTCCTGAAATCTGACGTGTGACTTTTCATTTTGACCGTACCACTGCCAAAACAAAACTTCACATTACTTGTATTTTACTCTATCCATTAAGGAAACTCAATCACTTTTTACCGATGATCTCCCATGAAAAACAGCGCCATAGTTCCCGGGCCGGAATGTGCGCCAATCGTCGCACCTACATAATTAATCAGCTCCACGTTCAGCTGATAACGTTCTTTCACTTTGCCCATGAGATACTCCGCTTCTTCTTGACAATCACCATGACTGATAAAAACAGTATCGCAGGAATCCTTATAGCTTCCGATATACTGATCCATCAGATCAAACAGTGTATTCAGAGATTTCTTTCTTCCGCGTACTTTGTCAAGGGGTGTCAGATGTCCTTCATCATCCACATGCAGAATCGGCTTAATATTCAGCATACTGCCTACAATTGCCGTCGTCTTGGAAACACGTCCGCCTCTGTGCAGATGGAACAGATTATCTACCGTAAAGAGATGGACCATATTCAGTTTGTGATCCTCTGCCCACTTGGCTGCTTCTTCCAGAGTTGCTCCATTCTCTTTCTGTTTCAGCACGTAGTGAACCAGAAGTCCCTCTCCCAGAGATGCGGCAAGAGAATCCACGATCACGATCTTTCGATCCGGGTACTCTTCTTGCAGTTCCTCTGCAGCGATACGGCTGCTGTTGCAAGTTCCGGAGAGACCGGAGGAGAAAGAAATATGAAGAATATCCAGACCTTTTTCCAGATATGTAGTCATCATTTCCTTGACACTTTCCGGATTGGCCTGTGCCGTTGTAGGCATAGAGCCTTCCCGCATCAGTCGATAAAACTCCGGATTGGAAAGAAAATCCTCGTGGTTGTACTGTTTTCCATCGATTGAATAGCTGAGAAATACGCATCCAATTCCATGCTCTTCCATATAAGACTCCGGAAGATCTGAATTATTATCTGTTGTTATTACATAATTGCTCATTTTGTTTCTCCTTTTAAACATTTCTCTTTACACCCCACTGCAATATGCTCTGCGCATTTGAAGCGGGGGACTTACTTGATTCAGGTCAATTATATCGTTATCTTATCATCCGGACCGGGATTATACAATCCCTGTTTCTATCGCACATTATGCTCCGATTCCGGTCGCAGGTTCCTCGTTTTCTTTCTCATCCAGAAGTTCCAGTGCCTTCTGAAGCTGAGGATCTTTGTCCGGTTCGCCTTTCTCCCCGTTCTCATCCATTTCCACTTCCACATCCGGGGTAATACCAATCTTGTGAATGTCATTTCCCTTCGGTGTATAATAATGAGAAACTGTAAGTTTTAAAGCACTTCCATCAGCAAGTCCCTGAATGGACTGTACGATTCCTTTTCCATAGGTGGTGGTTCCCACGATGGTTCCGATCTCATAATCCTGAACCGCTCCTGCAAAGATTTCAGAAGCACTGGCACTGTTTCCATTCACAAGTACAACCAGCGGAATTTCCAGCGGATTCTCCCCATCGCATTTCTCCTGCTGCTGAAATCCGTTCTTGTCCTCCGTGTACACAATCAGGCCTTCCGGCAAAATCTCCCGGAGAATGTCACACACTGTGTCCAGATAACCGCCCGGATTGTCGCGAAGATCCACAATCAGCTTCTCCATTCCCTGTTCTTTCAGCTCTTCGATGCCGTCTTTGTACTGCTTTGTGGCAACGCCGCTGAATTCCGTCAGTTCCAGATATCCCACGTTGTTGTCCAGCATCTTGGTATTCACATATGTTAATTCCACTTCTCTCACATCCACGGAAAATTCCATTTCTTTTCCGTCTCGAAGAATTCCCATCGTAATCGGTGCTTCAGAAGACTTTACCGTTGACACAATCGTGGACAACTCCCAGCCTTCCACACTTTCTCCGTTGAGGGAGATAATAATGTCCTTCGGAAGAAGCCCTGCTTCTTCTCCCGGTCCACCTTTGTAAACCTCGACAATGGTACATGCCTCCTCTTCCTGAGAGAGCACGACTCCGATTCCTTTGTAATTTCCTTCTGATACGGTCATTTCCTGGTCATATTCCTCGGATGTGTAATATCTGGAATAGGGATCTCCCAGTGCTGCAACCATTCCGGCGTACATTCCCTCTTCCAGCGTCTGCTCATCCACATCTTCTATATAACGCTCCTCAATCATGGATTCAATGGTTTCCACCTTATCCGTCACTCTCGGATCCCCCATCAGTCCCTTTCCGGTAAACCACTGCAATCCGGCACATCCGGCCGTTCCAACAACTGCGGTGCACATCACTCCCGCAAGCATTCCTTTCCAATATTCTTTCATTTATAATCCTCCTGTTCTTCTCAAACTCAAGCTGTTTCAAAACCGTCCTGCACTTCCACAATTACAGACAACCTTTCTCATGTAATCATGCGTTCACCTCACGAACGGTCTGTTTTGAATCGTTTTCTTTCTTCTTTTTTATTCTAACATGACTTCCTACTGTTCCTGTAAGCAAATCTGATGCTTATTATACACGAAAAACCCAAAAAAATCTCCTGTGCTTCGTGTAATACACGTAACACAAGAGACTTTTGATATATTTGTTTCTATATTGATTATACTCGTAAATGCTTTCTCGTAGTCCAGAAACTTCCTACCAGACCGATTCCAATTCCAAGAAGAAGGCCGATCGGGATCAGACTCCGGAAAATGTCGTAAACGCTCATGAATTTGACACTTCCTGAGAGAACGCTGTATTTTGTCAGAATATAGGAGATGGACTCATTATAAATAAAGAACATGGCAACCAGTGGAATGATTGCTCCAACAGCTCCAAGAATAATTCCTTCCAGCACGAACGGTGCGCGTACGAAGCGGTCCGTTGCTCCGATATACTTCATAATTCCAATCTCTTCTCCTCGAACAGAAATACCTACAGAAATGGTATTGCTGATCAGGAATACGGAAATCAGAAGCAGAATTCCAATGACAGCTGCCGATACATAATAGACGATGCTGCTGACGCTGGACAGTGTCTCTGCAGCCTTCTCTGCCTGCTCAATTTTGCGGACTCCCTCAAGACTCTGAATGAATGCAACCAGATCCGCCTGCTTGCTGAGATCATTCAGACTGATCTGATAGTTGGAAGACTCAATCAGCGGGTTGTCATCTTTGAAACCTTCTGCCGCTTTGGAATCTTCCGGGAAGTACAGCGCACGGAATTTTTCCCATGCTTCATCTGCAGACTGATAAACAATGGACTCTACTTCCGGTCTTGTCTTAATCTGCTCACCAATTGCATCAATCTGTTCCTGGGAAATTCCCTCATCGAAGAATACGGTGATCGGCACTTTCTCTTCGGTACTCTTAGCAATATAATTCAGATTGTTTACAATAGAAAAGAAAATTGCAAACAGGAAAATGCAGGCGGACATGGTAAGAACCGATGCCACAGAAAACATCCAGTTACGTTTGATATTCTTGATACCCTGTTTCAGGATATAAAAAATGGTACTAGGCCTCATGGTATCCTCCCTCTTTTTCATCACTTACAATGACACCGTCTCGCATAGTTACGACACGTTTCTTCATCGCATTGACAATATCCTTATTATGGGTTACCACGAGAACTGTCGTTCCACGTTCATTGATCTGTTCCAGAAGTGCCATGATCTCGTCTGATGTCTTCGGATCAAGGTTACCTGTCGGCTCATCTGCAAGAAGAATGTCCGGGCGGTTAACAAGCGCTCTTGCAATTGCAACCCTCTGCTGCTCTCCACCGGAAAGTTCATCCGGATAAGATTTGTACTTGCTCGCAAGACCAACCTCCTGAAGAATTTCCGGAACACGTCTTCTGATAACTCTTGTAGGACGTCCTACAACGCGCTGAGCAAATGCTACATTCTCATAGACATCTCTGTCTTTCAGAAGGCGGAAATCCTGGAATACAACTCCCAGCTTACGACGATATTTAGCAACTCTGCGATGCTTCATTCCTTCCAGACGTTCTCCGCTTACGGTAATGCTGCCGGACGTGGAATCCAGTTCCTTCAGAAGAAGCTTAATCAGTGTGGATTTTCCGGAACCGCTGCTTCCTACCACGAATACGAATTCCCCTTTATCAATATGAAGATTCGCTTTGTTTACGGCGGGAAGTCCCGGACCGTAGGACTTGCTGACATCTACCAAATCTATCATGTTTTCCTCCCAAAGTGCTTTGCACTGTTCTCAGTTTCAGGCAAAATAAAATATTAATAATATTACATTTTTGTAACATTATTGTAACATGTTTTTTCAAACATGCAAGCATTATTTTAGTTTGATCCCAAAAACCTGTCAAGTATATTTCCATTTTTGCCGTATCGAAATAGTTGCCTGTATCTTAGGGAACAGCCGCTTTTTCACCATCACAAAGGCTCCGGATCACTCCGGAGCCTTTCATGTTATCCACCTATAATACAGGTGATTCCTCTTCTTTCTACAATTCTCTGAAATTCCATGAACTTTTCCTTTGCAGGCGTTTCAAGGTCTCCCATTTCATAAGGTCTGTCAAGTCCCACATACTTGTCGTATCCCAGTCTGTGGTAAGGAAGCAGATGCATCTGCCGCACTCCCGGAAGACTTGCCGCATGAGCCGCAATGGCATCGATTTCCCTTGGAGTATCGTTAAAACTCGGAATTACAGGTGTCCGGATAATCAGTTCACACTGCCCGGATTTTGCCACTTTTCTGGAATTTTCCAGCATGAGCTCATTGCTTTTTCCTGTAAATTCCCGATGCTTTTTGCTGTCCATATGCTTAATATCCATCAAGTACTGATCCAGATAAGGAAGCACCATCTCAATATTTCTGTACGGAACTCCCGCCATACTCTCCAGCGCAGTCGTATAACCTTCTGCTTTCGCTGCCCTTAAAAGATCTCTTGCGAATTCCGGCTGACAGAGACTCTCACCTCCGGAAAGTGTAAGTCCCCCTCCGGATCTGCGATAGTAATTTCGATCCTTATTCACGGTCTCCATAACTTCTTCTACAGAGACATCCTGTCCGACAACTTTATATGTTCCGTCCACCTGTCTGAGTCTCTGAATTTTGAACTCCTGAGATTCCGGATTACAGCACCACCGGCAGCGAAGTACACATCCCTTGAGAAAAACAATGGTGCGGATTCCCTGTCCGTCATGAACCGAATATCTCTGAATATCAAAAATCCGGCCTCTCGTACTCAGGTAACTCTCATCTTCTTCCGGCTCTTCCCATGGAATCTGCCACTTTCCGATTCTATGAGAGACTCCTGTATTGTTGTTCCATTCTACCATAAACCGTCACCTCGCGTTCTCAGAATCCCTGTTCTGTACGACGGATAATGTCATCCTGAAGAGACTTGGAAAGGGTAGTAAACAGTGCGGAATAGCCTGCCACACGTACAACCAGATGCTGATAGTTCTCCGGATGTGCCTGGGCATCCAGAAGGGTGTTCTTATCTACAACGTTGAACTGCATGTGCATACCCTTCTGCTCGAAGAATGTACGAATCAAAGACTCAAAATTACTCAGACCGATCTCACCTGCCAGTGCCGATGGATGGAATTTCTGATTAAAGAGGGTGCCATTGGACGCAATTGCATGGTCAATTCTCGCAACAGAATTGGCAGTCGCTGTCGGTCCATTCGTATCTCTTCCGGACATAGGTCCAATTCCATCTGCAACCGGAGTATGAGCAAGTCTTCCGTCCGGTGTTGCCCCAGTCTGACGGCCAAGAGGTACATTTGCTGAAACCGGATAAATTCCGGCCTGGAACTGTCCGCCTCTCGGGTTTCTGAACTGTTCCAGATACTTCGTATACAAATATGCCGTATCTCTGGCAAAGTAATCTACCTCCGGAATATCATTGCCGTACTTCGGAAGGGCATCAATCTCACTAAGAAGATCTTCAAATTTTCTCTGATCCTCTGAAGAAAGAGCAGTCGTCTGCACTTGCTTTACAATTGCCGCAATCTCCTCAACTCCCGGATTTCTTCCTGCATTCTTCAGTTCCTGAACAACGGATGTGACGATATCACTTATGGAAATCTCGTCCAGTCCTTTTCCAAAGTTCAGATCCAGTGCCCTCTTGTATTCTTCCAGAGTAAATTTCTTCTCTTCATAAACAAGCGTCTTCACGGCCCAGAGAGAATCTGCCACATTGGCAATTCCAAAACACTGAGGTCCTGTGAAATTATAGTGTGCACCACCCTGTTCCGGAGTCAGACCGCGTTCCATACAGTCATCCATCATGGTAGAAAGCCACGGAAGCGGCACACGCTCTCTATGGGCATAATCAATGGCATTATCTGCATTGACCATGAGATCAATCTGATATTCAACCTGTCTGCGATATGCATTCCAGAAATCTTCGAATGTTTTGAGTTCGGAAAGTGTTCCTGTTTTCGGTCCCACCTGTACACCTTTGTCTACACCGTTTGTGAAAACAAACTCCAACGGCCTGCAAAGATTAAAGAATGCCGCGTCGTGCCAGCCCATGGTTTTTCCCATTGCCTGCGGCTCTACACAGCCGATAATACTGTAATTTCTGGCATCTTCCAAAGAAACTCCTCTACTTAAAAGTGCCGGAATAATCACTTCATCATTATAGTAAGCCGGAAGACCGATTCCGGTTCTTGTAAGTTTTGTCGCTTCATGCATCAGTTCATGAGGCGTCAGATTCCACACACGAACAGAAAGGGAAGGCATCGGAAGGTACACATGTCTTGCAGCCCAGATACACATAAGTGACAGATCATTTGCAGCATCCGCACCGTCCTTCGTCTGTCCGCCCACACACAGATTCTGGAACAGACTGTATCCTGCAAATCCCTTTGCAGATTCACCGTCTCTGCATTTGTTCAGGTCATTCAGCTTCACAAAAATACAGTCGATGTACTCCTGTGCCTGATCTCTGGAAACAATGCCTTTCTCCAGGTCTCTCTCATAATAAGGATACATATACTGGTCGAAACGTCCCGGAGAAATCGAATGTCCGCTGGATTCCATCTGAAGCAGCTGCTGTACGAACCAGAAACTCTGACATGCCTCATAGAAATTTTCGGCACCTTTTCTCGGAACTCTGCGGCAATTCTCAGCGATCTTATGAAGTTCCTCTCTTCTTACTGCATCAGCTTCCTTCTCTGCCATGGCTTCTGCAAGGCGGGAATAACGCTCTGCATAGTGAATGACTGCATGACAGCTGATTCTCATAGCCTGATACAACGTATGCCGTGTCTGATAATCCGCATCACCCGGCTTCGTCTTTGCGTCCGCAGCATCAATTTTCTGAAGAATTCCTTCAAATCCATTCTCCAATACTTCCCAGTATTTGACCGTGAAGTGCCCAACTCCATTATAGAAATAATTTCCCGGTGTAAACACATTATGCTCTATAGAAACGAGAGTTTCCGGAAGCATATATGCGGTCGCAAGATCACTGCTGGTTTTGTTTTTCCACCAGGGATTCACTTCTCTCAACTTCTTTTTGTTTCCTTCAGAAATAAAAAACGGATCTGCTTCTCTGGTACTTACCGTATCCAGTTCTGCATTCAGCCATTCCCAGGAAAATTCCGGAAACGTCTGGCATCCTCTTGGTGCAATGGTCGAACTTCCCACAATCAGTTCCCGCTCTCTGATAATAATGGGGATATTCTCAAGAATATGCTGAAACGCCAGAGCTCGTCTGAGTACCATGGGCTGATTCTCCGTCTGCTGATAGGACTCTGTGAGGAGAACTGCTCTGGAAGACTCAATCTCCGGCATTTTCTCATATAATTTTTCTACAAGAAAAGCGATACGTTCTGATCTTTTAGTTTCTGCTGTATGCAGTTTTCTTTCTTTGTATGCCATACATACCTCCACAAATTTCAATTCGAGCTCCCTGCCTAAAGAGGCGGGAGTCATCTCTTCTTTGATATATTTGCGCACTCATAATTCTTTTATCAGAGTATCATATTTCCCACATTCCCGCAACATTCAACACAGAGATATTCAAAAATCCACAAAATCCCAATATATTTTTGTCGTATTTATACAGAATTTGGCATACACGCAAAAAGGAGACTGCCATAAGCAGTCTCCCAACATTTCATAAACCCGTGAAAATAAATTCCGCAGAATCATCTCAGAACACTACAGTGCTTCCGCACCATGCCGCTTCTTAATATTCCAGAGTCTCCATGTATTTCATATATCGTACTACCATCAAAGCAATCTTGAACGTGATGGCATCTTCGAATACTCTCAGATCCAGTCCGGTACTCTTCTGCAGTTTGTCCAGACGATATACAAGAGTATTTCTGTGAATATACAGCTGTCTGGACGTCTCGCTGACATTCAGGCTGTTATCGAAGAATTTGTCGATGGTGGTCAGTGTCTCTTCATCGAAGTCATCCGGAGACTTGCCATCGAAGATCTCACGAATGAACATCTTGCACAGAGGGATTGGCAGCTGATAAATCAGACGGCCGATTCCAAGAGAACTGTATGCAATGACTTCTTTCTCACCGAAGAAGATCTTACCGACATCCAGTGCCATACGGGCTTCCTTATATGATCTGGAAACTTCCTTCAGCTCATTGACAATGGTACCGTATGCCATATGGGTGCCTTCTTTCTCAAGGCCAAGAGAATCCAGAATGGAATGTGCCAGTTTGTCCACATCCTCATAACTCTCATTCTCTTCCACTTCTTTGACAATGATGATGCTCTTCTCATCAACAGCAGTAATGAAGTTCTTGCTCTTGCTTCCGAAAAGATTCTTCATGCTCTCTACAGAGCTGTGATTCTTCTCCTGACTGAGTTCCAGAATCATAACAACTCTTCTCACATCAGCCTCAATATGGAGTTTCTTTGCGCGGTTGTAAATATCTACAAGCAGCAGATTATCCAGAAGAAGATTCTTAATGAAGCTGTCCTTATCAAAGCGCTCCTTGTAAGCCACGATCAGATTCTGGATCTGGAATGCTGCAAGC